>DATKFT010000081.1:0-12708 GCA_035544335.1 Pseudorhodoferax sp. | reverse complement strand
TGCTGCCGCCCGGCACCCCGCTGCTGCCGGTGGGCGGCGTCTCGCCGGCCAACATCGCCGACTGGCGCGCTGCCGGTGCGGCGGGCTGCGGCATCGGTTCGGCCCTGTACAAGCCGGGCAAGAGCGCGCCCGCCGTCGCGCAGGACGCGCGCGCCTTCGCCGCCGCCTGGCACGGCACCCAGGCCGCCTGAGCCGGCCCGAGGCCGCCGCGGCCGCCTACGCGCTGCCCGCGGTCTGTGTGCGCAGCAGCCGGTCCAGCCCGTCGGCCGGCAGCGGACGGCTGAAGAAAAAGCCCTGGAAGGCCTGACAGCCTTCGCCGGCCAGGAAGTCGCGTTGCGCGGCGGTTTCCACGCCCTCGGCGATCACGTTCAGGCCCAGGCTCTGTGCGAGCCGGATCACGGTGCGCGCGATCGCCGAGTCGTTGGCGTCGGTCAGCACGTCGCGCACGAAGGACTGGTCGATCTTGAGCTGGTCCAGCGGCAGCTTCTTGAGGTAGGTCAGCGAGGAGTAGCCCGTGCCGAAATCGTCGAGCGCAAAGCGCACGCCGAGGTCCTTGAGCGCGCCCATCTTGGACACGATGGCCTGCATGTCGTCGACCAGCACGCTCTCGGTCAGCTCCAGCTTGAGCCGCTGCGGATCGGCGCCGGTCTGCTCCAGCACCGAGCGCACCTGGCGCACGAAGTCCGTGTGCCGGAACTGCCGCGCGCTCACGTTGACCGCCATCGTGAGGTCCGCCAGCGGCGGCTGCAATCGCCAGGACGCCAGCTGCGTGCAGGCGATCTCCAGCACGCGGTGGCCCAGCAGCAGGATCATGCCGGTCTCCTCGGCCAGCGGAATGAATTCGGCCGGCGAGACCAGGCCGCGCAGCGCATGGCGCCAGCGCACCAGTGCCGCCACGCCCGTGATGCGGCTCGTGCCGTCGACCTGGGGCTGGTACTGCAGGAAGAACTCGCGCTGCACGAAGGCCTGGCGCAGATCGCCTTCCAGCGCCGCGCGCGCCGTCACCGCGGCCTGCAGGCCCGGGTCGAAGAAGCGCAGCGTGTGCCGGCCCGCGGCCTTGGCCTGGTACATGGCGATGTCGGCCTGCTTGAGCAGCTCGCCGGCACTCTCGGTCTCCGCGCCGAAACTGGCCACGCCGATGCTGGCCGTGCTCTGGTGTTCGTAACCGTCGAGCCGGTAGGGCTGGGCCAGTGCCGCCAGGATCTTCTCGCCGACGCGGCGTGCCTGCACCGCGATCTCCTGCGGCACCGCGCTGAGCTCCTCGAGCACGATCACGAACTCGTCGCCGCCCAGGCGCGCCACGGTGTCGACTTCGCGCACGCACGAGACCAGCCGCATCGCCACCTGCTGCAGCAGCATGTCGCCCTTGTCGTGGCCCAGCGTGTCGTTGAGCGTCTTGAAGTTGTCCAGGTCCATGCACAGCAGTGCACCGCCGGCGCGGTGGCGCACGCAGCTGGACAGCGCCTTGTGCAGCCGGTCCTGCAGCAGCTGGCGGTTGGGCAGGCTGGTCAGTCCGTCGTAGAACGCCAGCTTCTGGATCTTGGCCTCGGCCTGCTTGCGCTGCGTGATGTCGGTGTCGATCATCAGGATGGAGCGCGGCTCGCCCTGCTCGTCGCGCACCAGCGTCCAGCGCGCCTCCACCTGCACGGGCTGGCCCTGCTTGCGCCGCCGCGCGACCTCGCCGCTCCACTCGCCGCAGTCCATGAGCGCGGCGTAGGCATGGCCGTCGGCGGCTTCGTCGGCGAACAGCAGCGTGGCCACGGCCTGGCCCATGGCCTCCTCGGCGCTCCAGCCGTAGAGCCGTTCGGCGCTCTTGTTCCAGTACTGCACGTGGCCACCGATGTCGGACACGACGATGGCGTCGCGTGCCTTGTCCAGCAGCGAGGCCTGGTGGCGGATGTGCTCGTCCGCCTTGCGCCGGTCCAGCTCGGCGGCCACGCGCACCGAGAAGATGCGCAGCGTGGAGGTCAGGAACTCCTGCTGGCGCAGCGGTTCGGAGAACGCCACCAGCACCAGGCCGGCCGCGCGCCCCTGCGCATCGAACAGGCTGTGCCCCGCATAGGCCCTGGCGCCGATGCCGGCCAGCCGCGGATAGGCCGCGAACTCGTCGGCCACGCCGTCGGCAACGACCCAGGCGCCGGCCTGCATGAGCTTGCCGACCCGGCTGCCGGCCAGCGGTGCATCGAAGTTGCGCAGCACCCGGCCGTGGATGACCGCGCCCAGCGTGCGCGCCACCTGGCCACCGCCCGGCTGCAGCGTCGCGATGAAGCCGGCCTGCGCGCCCAGAGCGTCGGCCATGTTGAGCGCGAGCTGCTCGAAGAATTCGGTGCCGGTGCTGGCCGACACCGCAGCGGCCACCTTGAGCATGGCCGTCTGCACGCGCTGCTGCGCCTCCTGCGCCAGGCGCTGCTGCTCGCGCGCGCGCAGGTTCACGATGCCGAAGGCCAGATCGTCGGCCAGCGCCTTGAGCAACGCGACCTCGTCGTCGCTGGGCGTGGCCACCTCGGCCAGGTACAGGTAGAGCAGGCCGAAGGTGCGTGCGCCGTCGCGCAGCGGCAGGCAGACCAGTCCGCGGTAACCGTAGGCCAGTGCGTTGTCCGCCCAGCGTGTGCAGCGTGGATCCTGCGCCACGTCGTGCACGATCATGAGCTCGCCGCTGCGGATGGTCTGGCCCACGGGCCCCTGGCCCGCAGGCGCATCCGCCGCCCAGCTCATGGAGAAGCTGCCGATGTAGCCCGTGTCGCCCACGCTGGCCACCGGCTCCACGCTGCAGGCCGCGTCGTCCTTGGCGAACCCGACCCAGGCCATGGCGTAGCCGCCGATGTCCACCGTGATGCGGCACAGCTCCTGCAACAAGGCCTGTTCGGAGGTCGCGCGCACGAGGCTCTCGTTGCAGGCCGACAGCATGCGCTGGGCGCGGCTGACGCGGGCCAGCGCATCCTCGGCGCGCAGCCGGGCCGTGATGTCATGGCAGCGCACCATGCGCGCGTCGATGCCACCGAAGTCGATGGTGGTGGCGCTGACCTCCACGTCCAGCAGGCTGCCGTCCCTGCGCTGGTGCCGCCGGTGCGGCTGCACGCCCGTGGTCGTGAGGCCGGCCTGCGCGGCCTCGCGCTCGGGCTGCGGCCACAGGGCCGGCAGCGCCATGTCCAGCAGCTCGTGCTCGGCGTAGCCGTATTGGTCGACCGCACTGCGGTTGGCCGCCAGGATGCGCAGCGTCTGCAGTTCGGCCACGAACATCGCCTGCGGATTGCGGTCGAACAGCATGCGGTACTGGTCGGCCGCCGCGCGCAACTGCGCATGCATGCGGTGGCGGTCGATGCTCACGCCCAGGGATTCGCCCAGGATCTGCAGGTTGCCGACGTCGCGGTCGTAGAACGCGTTGGGCGTGGCATACACCGCGAGCAGCACCCCGACCATGGCATCGCCCGAGCGCAGCGGCGCGATGATCATCGAGCGCACACCGTCCTGCTCCGCACGCTCGCGGTCCAGCCGGTCGTCCACCGAGGTGTCGTCGCTGATCATCACGCGGCGCTGGGCCAGTGCCTTGGCCGCCAGGCTGATCGCCATGTTGTCACGCCGGCCGATCCGGTCGTGCAGCAGGCCGCTGGCCGCCGCGATCACGAGCGCCCCCTCCTCGACGAGCTCCACCGCACAGCCGTCGGCCTGCAGCAGCTCCTGCGTGCGCTGCACGGCCCGGTGCATGAGCGCGTCCAGCGGCACGTCCAGCGTGGCGAAATCCTGCTGCAGCTGCGCGATGCGGATGCGGTCCTGGACGTCGCGCCGGCTTTCCTGCTGGGCGCGCGTGTGGGCCGACAGGTCCATGCGGCCGGCCATCTGCAGGAAACGCCGTTCGCTGGACGCCACGGCGCTGCGCACCGGTTCGTGCTCGACCTGGCGGCCCAGCGCCAGCAGCACCGGCGCCAGCATCCAGTCGAACTCCGGATCCGGCGGTCCCGCCGGTGGCTGCTGGCCCCTGTCAGGAGGAACGTGGGGCGGAAGCATCTTCACAGGCGGTCATGCTGGCACAGCGCCGCGCGCCGCCCGGCGCGGCGGCACGCCGCGCGTCGGCCCCGGCCGGCCGTCCGGCGTGCCCCCAGCATGCGGCGCACGGCCTGGTGGCCGGTGCGCCAGAGCCGCCGCGGGCCGGCGTCAGCCGGCTTCGCCGTGCTCCTGCGGCGCGGCGAGCAAGGCCAGCGACTCCTGGATCAAGGCGTGCAAGGCCCCCACGCGCTCCAGGCCCAGCCGGCCATTGAGCGCCAGCTGCGCGGCCAGCCAGGCCCGCTTGGCCTCGGCCCGCTTGGCACGGCCCGCGGCGGTGATCCCCACCAGCCGGCTGCGCCCGTCCGGCCCCGGCCCCAGGCACAGCAGGTCCGACGCGACCAAGGGCTTCAGGTTGCGCGTGAGCGTGGAAGCCTGCAGCCCCAGCGTGCGGGCCAGCGTCCCCGGCTGCAAGGGACCGAGCCTGTCGACGGCGGTCAGCAGCGAGTACTGCGTGGTCTTGAGGCCGCAGGACGCGAGTTCGGCGTCGTAATGCTGTGCCACCCTGCGCATGAGCTGGCGCAGTTGCAGGTGGGTACAGCCCTGCGGCTGCGCGCCGTTGCTCGGTGGGTTTGGCATGGCATATGATTGTAGATGCAACTATTGCAGATGCAATCACAGGCCACCACGAAGAAAGCTCCAGGACATGAATGCAGAAGAAACGCGTGCACGCTGGGTGCGCGAACAGCAGGAAGTCGCCGCCCGCATGCGCGCCGGCGGCGGTGCAGCCGGCCTGGCCCGGCCCGAGCAGGTCGCGGGCAAGTCGGGCCTGGAAAGCATGCAGGCCATGCTGGCCGGCCAGCTGCCCTACCCCCACATCGCCGACACGCTGGACTTCTCGCTGGTCGAGGTCGGCCCCGGGCTGGCCGTCTTCCAGGGCACGCCCCAGCTCAAGCACTACAACCCGCTGGGCAGCGTGCACGGCGGCTGGTTCGCCACGCTGCTGGACTCGGCACTGGGCTGCGCCGTGCACACCGCGCTGCCGGCCGGCCGCGGCTACACCACGGCCGAGCTCGGCGTGAACATCGTGCGCGCGGCCACCGTGCAGACCGGCCCGCTGCGGGCGATCGGCAAGGTGCTGCACTGCGGCCGCCAGCTGGCCACGGCCGAGGCCCGCATCGTGGGTCCGGACGACAAGCTCTACGCCCACGCCACGACCACCTGCCTGGTGTTCGAGGCACGTTGACAGCAGGAGCGCGGCAAAATAGGCCGCATGCGACTACTCCACACGATGCTGCGCGTTGGCAACCTCCAGCGCTCGATTGACTTCTACACGCAGGTGCTCGGCATGAAGCTGTTGCGCACCTCGGAGAACCCCGAATACAAGTACACGCTGGCCTTCGTGGGCTACGGCAACAACCCCGACCATGCGGAGTTGGAGCTGACCTACAACTGGGGCGTGGAGAGCTACGAGCTCGGCACGGCCTACGGCCACATCGCGCTGGGCGTGCCCGATGCCTACGCGGCCTGCGAGCGCATCAAGGCCGCGGGCGGCCAGGTCACGCGCGAGGCCGGCCCCGTGAAGGGCGGCAGCACCGTGATCGCCTTCGTCACGGATCCCGACGGCTACAAGATCGAACTGATCCAGCGCGCGGACGACGCGGGCGGCGGCGGCCTGCGCTGAGCCCCGCCCGGGGCGGCGGCCGCACGGCTCACCCGGCCTATTCGGCGGTGACGCCGGCCGCCTTGATGACCTTGCCCCACTTCTCGATCTCGGCCACGAGGTGGCTGCGCAGGCCCTCGGGCGTGACCTTGTCCATGGGCACGATCTCCGAACTGAGGTCGGCCAGGCGCTGCTTGACGCCCTCGTCCTGCAACGCCTGGCGCAGCGCCTGGTTGAGCTTGGCCAGCACCTCGGGCGGCGTCCCCCTGGGCGCGTACACGCCGTGCCAGACCTTCACGTCGAAGCCGCGCAAGCCCTGTTCGTCCAGCGTCTTCACGTCGGGCAGGCTGGCCAGGCGCCTGGGCGTGGTCACGCCGAACACCTTGACGCGCTGGCCGTCCTTGATCACGGGCGCGGTCTGCGTGGTCTGGTCGCAGATCAGGTCGACCTGGCCGCTCATGATGTCGGCGAGCGCCGGGCCCGCGCCCTTGTAGGGCACGGTGGTCAGGTTCACGCCGATCTGGTGCGCGAACAGCATGCCGCACAGCTGCGAGACCGCGCCGATGCCGGCATTGGCCAGCGTGACCTTGTCCTGGTGCTGCTTGATGTAGGCCAGCAGCTCGGGGAAGGTGTTGGCCGGGAAGTCCTTGCGCGAGAGCAGCGTCATGGGCACGTCCATGACCTGGCCGATGTACTCGAAGTCCTTGAGCGGGTCGTAAGGCAGCTTCTTGTACAGCGCGGGCGCCGTCGCCATGCCCATGTGGTGGATCAGGACCATGTAACCGTTGGCCGGCGCCCTGGCCACGCGGGCCGGGCCGATGGTGCCGCCGGCCCCCACGGTGTTCTCCACCACGACCGGCTGGCCCAGAGACCTGGCCATGGGGATGGCCAGCATGCGCGCCACCACGTCCGTGGGGCCGCCGGCCGAGTACGGCACGACCATGGTCACGGGCCGCTCGGGCCAGGTGGACTGGGCCCCGGCGGCCAGGGGCAGCAGCATGGCGGCGGCCAGCGCCAGACGGCCGCGGACCGCGGCTGGGAACAAGGTCATGGGGTCTCCTCGGGGTCGGACAGCGACGAACGGGGCGACCCTGGCAGCGTTCAGACCGCCCCGGCCGCACGCAGCGCGGCGATGGCGGCCGCATCCAGGCCGACTTCGCGCAGCAGCGCATCCGTATGCTCACCGACGGCCGGAACCGCGTCCATCCGGGCTTGCCAGCGGTTGCTGCGGCCCGGCGGCAGCAGCGCGGGCAAGGCGCCGGCCGGCGAGGCGATGGTCTGCCAGCGTTCGCGCGCCTGGAGCTGCGGGTGCGCCCACAGGCCGGCCATGTCGTTCATGCGCGCATTGGCGATCTGGGCCTCGTCCAGCCGCGCCAGCACCTGGTCGGTGGACAGCGCCGAGAAGGTCTGGTCGATGCGCGCGGCCAGCGCCTGGCGGTTCGCGTTGCGCTGGGCATTGCTCGCAAAGCGCGGGTCGCTCGCCAGCGTGGCCTCCTGCAGCACCAGCTCGCAGAACAGCTTCCATTCGCGCTCGTTCTGCAGGCCTAGCATGACCGTTCCGCCGTCGCCAACCTGGAACGGCCCGTAGGGGTAGATCGTGGCGTGCGAGGCCGCATTGCGCGGCGGCGGCGTGGCGCCGTCGAACGCGTAGTACATCGGAAAGCCCATCCATTCGGCCAGCGACTCCAGCATGGACACGTCGATGTGCGCGCCCTCGCCCGTGTTCGCGCGGCGCAGCAGCGCGGCCAGGATGTTGGTGTAGGCGTACATGCCGGCCGCGATGTCGGCGATCGAGTTGCCGGCCTTGCTCGGGGTGTCCGGCGTGCCCGTGACCGACAGGAAGCCGGCCTCGCTCTGGATCAGCAGGTCGTAAGCCTTCTTGTCGCGGTAGGGCCCGTCCTCGCCATAGCCGGAGATGTCGCAGACCACCAGGCGCGGGTTCACCTTGCTCAAGGTCGCGTAGTCCAGTCCCATGCGCGCGGCTGCGCCGGGGGCCAGGTTCTGCACCAGCACGTCGGCGCTGGCCAGCAGCGTCTTGAGCACGGCCATGGCCTCGGGATTCTTCAAGTCCAGCGTGAGGCTTTCCTTGGAGCGGTTGGTCCACACGAAGTGCGAGGACAGGCCCTTGACCCGCTGGTCGTAGGCGCGCGCGAAGTCACCGACCTGCGGCCGCTCCACCTTGATCACGCGCGCGCCCAGGTCGGCGAGCTGGCGGGTGCAGAACGGGGCGGCGATGGCGTGCTCGAGCGAGACGACGGTGATGCCTTGGAGCGGAAGCGTCATGGTGGGTGCGGACGAGGGAGAGGGATGGAAATCAGTCGACGGAGGCGCCGGAGGACTTGACGATGCGGGCCCACTTGGCGATGTCGTCCTTCAGCAGCGCGGCGAATTGCGCGGGCGTGGTGGGCGGCGCGATCTCCACGCCCTGCTGCTCGAGCTTGTCGCGCAGGTCCTTGGCGGCCAGGGCCTTGCGCATGCCCTCCTCCAGCTGCGCCTGCACCGGGGCCGGCAGGCCGGCCGGCCCGAACAAGCCGATCCAGAGCTGGCCGTCGTAGCCCGGCACGGCCTCGGCGATGGCCGGCACATTGGGCAGGGTCGGCGAGCGCTTGGCGCCGCTGACCGCGATGGCGCGCAGCTTGCCGCCCTGGATGTGGGCCAGCGCCGAGGGCAGGCTCGCGAACAGCATGGGCAGCTGGCCGCCCAGCACGTCGTTGAGTGCCGGCGCCACGCCCTTGTAGGGCACGTGCTGCAGCTTGATGCCGGCCATGCTGTTGAGCATCTCGCCCAAGAGGTGGTTCAGCGTGCCGTTGCCGGCCGAGGCGTACTGGTAGTCGGCCCCGCTCTTGCGCGCCAGGGCCAGGAACTCGGCCAGATTCTGCGCCGGGAACGCCGGATTGACCAGCAGCACATTGGGCACGGCACCGACCAGGCCCAGCGGCACGAAGTCCTTCACCGGGTCGAAGCCCGGGTTCTTGTACAGCGACGGGTTGATGGCCTGGCTGCTGCTGATGGTCATCAGCAGCTGGTGGCCGTCCTTGGGGCCGCGCGCCACGTACTGCGTGCCGATGTTGCCGCCCGCACCGGGCCGGTTCTCCACCACGGCGCTGCCGCCGAGCACCTCGCCGAGCTTTTGCCCGACGACACGGCCCACGATGTCGTTGGTGCCGCCGGCAGCCTGGGGCACGACAAGCACGATGGGGCGCGCGGGGTAGCTGGACTGTGCGGCTGCCGACAGGGCGCTGGCGCCGGCCAGGGCCACAACCTGGGCCATCAACGTGCGGCGGGACATTCGGTTCAGAGGCATGGGCCGGTCTCCGGCGGCGCGCGCTGCGCGCCGCGATGTGTATGAAAACGCCGATCATCGCCGCGGCCCCGCCGCCGGGGCAATCTGCGATTTCGGAATCCAGCCTTCCGTGGCGCCGAAGGCTGGTAGCCTTGGCCCATGCAATTCGAACTGTCGGACCTGCGCCTGTTCGTGGCCGCGGCGGAACTGGGCAGTCTCACGCGCGCTGCCGAGCGCCAGCACCTGTCGCTGGCCGCGACCAGCGCGCGCATCAAGGCGCTGGAGCAGCAATCCGGCCAGCGGCTGTTCGCGCGCGAGGCCCGCGGCCTGCGCCTGCTGCCCCCGGGCGAGGCCTTCCTGCACCACGCGCGGCTCATGCTGCACCAGGCCGGGCAGCTGCGCGCGGACCTGCAGGCCTACCAGGGTGGCCTGCAGGGCCACCTGCGCGTGTTCGCGAACACCACGGCCGTGACCGACATCCTGCCGGCCCTGCTGCCGGTGTTCCTCAAGCAGCATCCGCGCGTGAACGTGGAGCTGCTGGAGCAGCCCAATGCGCTGATTCCACGCGGCGTGCTGGACGGGCGCGCCGACCTGGGCATCGTCGCCGGACAGGTGGACACGCTGGGCCTGCAGAGCATCCACTTCAGCACCGACCGGCTCGTGCTCGTGACCGCACGCGGCCACCGCTTCGCGCGCCGGCGCAGCATCGCCTTCGCCGACACGCTGGGCGAGGACGCGATCGGCATGCAGCCCGGCAGCACGCTGCAGGCCTTTCTGCACCAGGTCACGGAAGGCCTGGGCGCCAAGCAGAAGCTGCGCATCCAGCTCGGCAGCTTCGACGCCATGTGCCGCATGATCGGCAGCGGCGTGGGCATCGGCGTGGTGCCGGAGTCGGCCGCGCTGCGCAACCGCGACGCGATGCGCCTGGCGCTGGTGCAGCTGCGCGACGACTGGTGCGTGCGCGAGCGCTACCTGCTCGTGCGCGACCGCGCGACCTTGCCGCAGTACGCGCGCGCGCTGGTCGATGCGCTGTGCGCCGCGCCGGCGCAGCCCGCGAGCACCTGAGTCTGTCTAGCGCGGCAGCTGGCTCGCCGCGCGCGCCAGCTGCTCGATGCGGCCCCAGTCGCCCGCGGCGATCGCATCGTTCGGCACGATCCACGAGCCACCCACGCAGGCCACGTTGGACAGCGCCAGGAACTCGGCCGCATTGGCCGCGCTGACACCGCCCGTGGGGCAGAACTTCACGTCGCCGAACGGCCCCTGCCAGGCCTTGAGCATGGGGATGCCGCCGGCCTGCAGCGCGGGGAAGAACTTGAGTTCGGTGAAGCCATCCTCCTGCGCCAGCAGGATCTCGCTGCCCGTGGCCACGCCGGGCAACAGCGGCAGGCCCGCATCGCGGCAGGCCTGCCCTAGCCGGCTGGTGTAGCCCGGACTCACGCCAAAGCGCGCGCCGGCCCGCACCGAGGCGCCCACGTCGGCTGCGCTGCGCAGCGTGCCGGCACCGACCACGGCCTCGGGCACCTCGCGTGCGATCGCCTCCATCGAGGCCAGCGCCTGCGGCGTGCGCAGCGTGACCTCGAGCATGCGGATGCCGCCGGCCAAGAGCGCGCGCGCGAGCGGCACGGCATGGGCCACGTCGTGCAGCACGATGACGGGGATGACCGGCGCGTCGCGCATCACGTCGCGGGCGCTGAGTGGGGTGGAGGTGGAATTCAAAGCCATGTCGGCGCTCCTTCTTCTGCGGTGGCGGCATTGCGGCGCATGCCGGCGAACAAATCCCGGCCCAGGCCCTGGCCGTTGGCCTGGCGCAGGGCCTCGGGCATGGTGGCCAGCGGCCGTGCCTCCCATTCGGCCTGCGGCACCAGCACCTCGAGCCGGCCGGCCGGTGCATCGATGCGCACGACGTCGCCATCGCGCAGCCTGGCCAGCGGCCCGCCGGCCGCGGCCTCGGGCGTCAGGTGGATGGCCGCGGGCACCTTGCCCGAGGCGCCGCTCATGCGGCCGTCGGTCACGAGCGCGACCTTGAAACCCTTGCCCTGCAGCACCGCCAGCGGCGGCGTGAGCTTGTGCAGCTCGGGCATGCCATTGGCCTGCGGACCCTGCCAGCGCACC
The DNA here is from genome assembly GCA_035544335.1 of Pseudorhodoferax sp. GTDB lineage: Bacteria > Pseudomonadota > Gammaproteobacteria > Burkholderiales > Burkholderiaceae_C > Pseudorhodoferax. The sequence goes on along the minus strand of DATKFT010000081.1, from coordinate 1,669 downwards.
ACGCAGACCAGGTCGCGTTCCAGCTCGCCGGCGCTGAAGGCCTTCTGCAGGTCCTCCTGCGAATCGAAGATGCGGGCCGGCGCCTCGACCACATGGCGGTCGTCGGGCACCGAGGACACCTTGATCACGCTGCGGCCCAGCGGGCCCTGCAGCAGCTGCAGGCCGCCCGTGGGGCTGAACGGCGCGGTGGCGGGCCGCACGATGGCCTCGTCCTTGCTCGCACCCGTGGCCTGCCAGCTGAGCGATGCGCCTGCCAGATGGGGCTCGTGCGTGTAGGCGCGGATGCCCTCGCCGCGCACGGTCAGCACATCGGCGTGCATGAGGCCGGCGTCCAGCAGCTCGCGGATCACGTAGCCCGTGCCGCCCGCGGCCTGGAACTGGTTCACGTCGGCGCTGCCGTTGGGGTAGACGCGCGCCAGCAGCGGCACCACATGCGACAGGGCCGCGAAGTCGTCCCAGTCGATCGTGATGCCGGCCGAACGCGCCACGGCCACCCAGTGGATCAGGTGGTTGGTCGAGCCGCCCGTGGCCAGCAAGGCCACCATGGCGTTGACGATGGCGCGCTCGTCCACCAGCTGGCCGATGGGCGGGACCACGCTGCGCGTCTTGGCCGCCTGGCCATCCAGCGCCGTGCCATGGCCCAGCACCGTGCGTGCGGCCTCGCGCGTGAGCGCCTCGCGCAGCGGCCCGCCCGGCGCGACGAAGGCCGTGCTGGGCACATGCAGGCCCATGGCTTCGAGCAGCATCTGGTTGCTGTTGGCCGTGCCGTAGAAGGTACAGGTGCCGGCTGCGTGGTAGGCAGCGGATTCGGCCTCCAGCAGCGCCTCGCGGCCCACCAGGCCTTGGGCGGCCTGCTCGCGCACCTTGGCCTTGGCGTTGTTCGACAGGCCCGAGGGCATCGGACCGGCAGGCACGAACACCGTGGGCAGGTGGCCGAAATGCAGCGCGCCGATCAACAGGCCCGGCACGATCTTGTCGCACACGCCCAACATCAGCGCGGCATCGAACATGTCGTGCGTGAGCGCCACGGCCGTGGCCATGGCGATCACGTCGCGGCTGAACAGCGAGAGCTCCATGCCCGGCAGGCCCTGCGTGACGCCGTCGCACATGGCCGGCACGCCGCCGGCCACCTGGGCCGTGGCACCGAACCGGCGCGCCTCGTCCTTCACGAGGTCGGGGTAGTGCTGCAGCGGCTGGTGCGCCGACAGCATGTCGTTGTAGGCGTTGACGATGGCGATGTTGGGTGCGCGCTCGGCAACGACCTTGAACTTGTCGTTGGAGGGCATGGCCGCGAAGGCATGGGCCACGTTGGCGCAGCCCATGCGGTCGGCGCCGCGCGTGCGCGCGGCCATGGCGGCCAGCTGTTCGAGATAGGCGGTGCGGGCGGGCGCGCTGCGCGAGCGGATGCGTTCGGTGACGGCGGCGACGGTGGTGTGGGTGTTCATCGTTCGGGGCCGCAGGCGACACGGCGGGCTGGAGAGGGGCGCGGTGATCCTACCCCCGATGCACACCGCAACGGCGCCCAGGGGTAACCAGTGGGTTACCAAACCGCAGGGCCGACACGGTGCACCGCGGCTTGCTAGAGTGGCGGCCGTGACACCGCATCCCCACCCTGCTCCGCTGCGCGACCCCCTGCCCCTGCTCGAACGCACGCGCCGCGAATGGGGCG
>DATKFT010000080.1:0-6343 GCA_035544335.1 Pseudorhodoferax sp. | reverse complement strand
GGCATCGTGCTGGGCGGCCGGCTGCTGCTGCGCCCCGTGCTGCGCTGGATCGCGCGCAGCCGCACCGCCGAGATCTTCACGGCCGCCGCGCTGCTGCTGGTCGTGGGCATCGCCTACCTCATGCTCGGCGTGGGCCTGTCGATGGCGCTGGGCGCCTTCCTGGCCGGCGTGCTGCTGGCCGAGAGCGAGTACCGGCGCGAGCTGGAGGCCGACATCGAACCCTTCAAGGGCCTGCTGCTGGGCCTGTTCTTCATCGCCGTCGGCATGAGCATCGACTTCGGCGTGCTGTGGCGCGCGCCCGGCACCATGGCGCTGATCGTGCTGGGTTTTCTGGCCACCAAGCTGGCCGTGATCCACGCGCTGGCCGCCGCGATGCGGCTGCCCGGGCCCGAGCGGCCCGTGTTCACGCTGCTGCTGGCCCAGGGCGGCGAATTCGCCTTCGTGGTGTTCCAGGCGGCCGTGGGCGCGCGCGTGCTCGCGACCGACACCGCCTCGCTGCTCACAGGCGCCGTGGCCCTGTCCATGCTGCTGAGCCCGCTGCTGCTGGCCCTGGCCGACCGCTGGTGGTTGCCGCGCTTCAACCGCGCCAGCACCGCGCCGGCCGAAGCCGCGGCCATTCCAGAGCAGGCGCCCATCATCATCGCAGGCTTCGGCCGCTACGGACAGATCGTGGGCCGCGCGCTGTTCGCCCAGGGCCTGCAGTGCACCGTGCTCGAGCACGACGCCGACATGATCGAGGCGATCCGCCCGCTGGGCTTTCGCGTGTTCTACGGCGACGCGAGCCGGCTGGACGTGCTGCGCGTGGCCGGCGCCGCGCAGGCCCGCGTGCTGGTGCTGGCCGTCGACGACATGGCGCAGAGCCTGCGCATCGCCGCGCTCGTGCGCGAGCACTTCCCGCAGCTCGAGATCGTGGCGCGGGCGCGCGACGTGCCGCACTGGAACGCGCTGCGCGACCTCGGCGTGCAGCGCGTGGAGCGCGAGCTGTTCGAGTCCAGCCTGCGCAGCGCGCGCGGCGTGCTCGAGGTGCTGGGCGTGCCCGCGCACGAAGCGCGCCACGGCGTGCTGCGCTTTCGCGACCACAACCTGGCCCTGTTCGAGCGCATGCACCCGCACCACCGCGACCGCGCACGCAGCCTCGCGGCGGCCCGCGAAGGCCGGCGCGAGCTCGAGGAGCAGCTCGCGCGCGAGCGCGAGGAGCGCAGCCAGCGCCGCCCGCCCGGCTGGCGCCCCTGAGCGCGCGCTCAGCGGCCCGTCCAGACCGGCGGGCGCTTGTCCTGGAATGCGGCCAGGCCCTCGCGCGCGTCCTGCGTGCTGGCCATGACCGGCACCATGGCCTGCGCATACTCCAGGGCCTCGAACATGGCCATGTCGCGCATGGCCTGGAAGGCCTGCTTGCCCATGCGCAGCGCGGTCGGCGAGCGGTCCACGATGCGCGCCACGAACCAGTCCAGCTTGGCATCGAGCTCGGCGCGCGGCGCCACGTGGTTCAGGATGCCCAGGGCCAGCGCCTCGGCGGCCGTGTAGGGCTCGCCCGTCACGCACATCTCCATGAGCTTGCGCTGCGGCACCACGCGCAGCATCGCGGGCAGGATCATCATCGGCGTCAGGCCGATCTTGCTCTCGGGCGTCGCGAACACCGCGTCCTCGGCGGCCACGGCCATGTCGCAGGCACACAGCAGGCCGAAGCCCCCCGCCATGGCCGCGCCGTTCACGCGCGCCACGATGGGCAGCGGGCAGGCCTGCATGCGCCGGAACAAGGCCACGAGGTAGTGGCGCGGCTGCGAGAAATCGACCTCGAAGGCCCCGCCCTGCACGTTCTTGTTCAGGTCCGCGCCCGCGCAGAAGGCGCGCACGCCCGCCCCGGTCAGCACGATGGCGCGGCAGGCCGGATCGGCCTGGGCCATGTCCAGCCCCTGGGCGATGCGCGCCACCACCTGCTCGTTCAAGGCGTTGCGCCGCGCCTGGCGGTCGATCGTGATCCAGAACACCGCACCGCGCGCCTCCAGGCGCACCTCGTCCACTGCCTGCTCGTCCATGCCTCGCTCTCCTGGTTTGTCAATCGATCTTGGCGCCGGAGAACTTCACGACCTCCGCCCACTTCTTGATCTCGCTGTCCATGTAGTCCGCGAAATGCGCGGACGTGCCGCCCATGGGCGTGTAGCCCATGGCGATCAGTTTCTCGCGGAACGCCGGCTGGGCCAGCGCCGCGTTCATGGTCTCGTTGACCTTGCGCACGATCTCCGGCGGCGTGCCCTTGGGCGCCAGCAGGCCGATCCAGGTCTCGGAGGCCAGCTGCGCAAAACCCAGCTCCTGGGTCGACGGCACGTCCGGCAGCACGGCCGAGCGCTTGTCGGCCATCACGGCCAGCGCGCGCAGCCGCCCGTCCTTGACCAGCGGCGCCACCGCGGTGGAACCCGGGAAGGACAGCTGCAGCCGGTCGCTGACGAGGTCCGTGGTCACGCCGGCCGGCGAGGTGTAGGGCACGTGCACCATGAACACGCCGAACATCTTCTTGTACAGCTCGCCCGACAGATGCCAGGAGCTGCCGCTGCCCGTGGAGCCGAAGTTCAGCCGGCCCGGGTTCTTCTGCGCGTAGGCCGTCAGCTCGGCCAGGGTCTGCACGGGCAGCTGGCGGTTGACCGTGACCACGTTGGGGATGGAGCCCACCAGCACCATGGGCTCGAAGTCCTTCTGCGGATGGAAGGGCTTGGCGTCGTACAGCGTCACGGCCGAGACCAGCGTGCCGGTCCACGACATCAGCAGCGTGTAGCCGTCGGCCGGCGCCTTGGCCACCAGCGCCGCGCCCACGTTGCCATTGGCGCCGGGCCGGTTCTCCACGACGAAGCTGCCGCCCAGTGCGCGGCCCAGCTCCTCGGCCGCCATGCGCGCCAGCGGGTCGGAGCTGCCGCCGGGGGCGGCCGGCACGATGATGCGCACGGGGCGCGTCGGCCAGCTCTGGGCATGGACCGGTGCCGCCGCGGCGACAAGTGCGGCGGCCAGCAGCGCGCCAGCGCCGCGCACGGGAGTGGGAAATGGCATGGCTTGTCTCCTCGTCCGGGTAGAGAGCGGCTTCAGGCGTACAGCCCGCCGCCTGCGGAAATCGCTGCAGCCAGCTGGCCCAGGTGGTGGAAGCGGTCGCCCAGGCGCCGCTCGATGGCGATGAGCCGGCGGTACAGATGCGAGGCCGCCAACTCGTCCGTCATGCCGATGCCGCCATGGATCTGGATGGCGTGCTCGCCGACCACCTGGCAGGCCGCGCTGATCTGCACCTTGCTGGCCGACAGCCGCAGCCACTGCGGTGGACCCTGCGTGGCGCCATCGGCCTCGCGCGCGGCCAGCGCCGCCATCGAACGCGACAGCTCGATCTGCGTGAACATGTCGACCAGGCGGTGCGCAATCACCTGGAAGCTGCCCAAGGGCTGGCCGAACTGGCGCCGGATCTGGGCATGGTCGCGCGTCGTCTCCAGCAAGGCCTGCATGGTTCCCACGGCATCGGCGCAGGCTGCCGCCAGCAGCACCGCCTGGGCCGAGGCCAGCGCGCCGAACGCGCCGCCCTCGGGGCCCAGCAGCGCCGTGTGCGGCAGTCGCAGGCCCTGCAGTTGCAGGTCGGCCGTGGGCGTGCCGTCGATGCCACGGCCCGGCTGCCACGACAGACCGGCGTTGCCGCGCTCGACCACGAACAGCGAGATGCCATCTTGCGCGTCGAGGGCGCCGCCCGTGCGCGCCGTGACCAGCAGGCGGTCGGCATCCGGGCCGAAAGGCACGGCGGCCTTGGCGCCGTCCAGGCACCAGCCCTGTGGATCGCGGCGGGCCCGCGTCTGCACGCAGGACAGCGCATAGCGCGCGCCAAGCTCCTCGTGCGCTGGCAGCGTCAGCGCCGTGCCGTCCACGATGCCGGGCAGCAACGCCGCCTGCTGCGCCGCGTCGCCGAGCCGCATGAGCAAGCGGCTGGCGGCCAGCGCGCCTTCCTGGAAGGGCTCCAGCACCAGATGCCGGCCCATGGTCTCCACCAGCGCCATCGGCCCGGCCAGGCCCTGGCCCAGGCCGGTGGCGGCCTCGGGCACGGTCCAGCCCAGCCAGCCCATCTCGGCGAAGCGGGTCCAGAGCAGACGGTCCAGACCGTCCTGGCCCGCGAGCCGGGCCCGACGCCGCCCCAAGCCGCTCCGTTGCTGCAGCAGGCGATTCGCCGCGTCCTGCATCGCACCATGGTCCTCGTCCTGTACCAGCGTCACGTTGTCTCCTTCTTCCACGTCACAGGCCCAAGCCGAACTTGGCGATGATGTTGCGCTGCACTTCGTTCGATCCGCCATAGATCGACAGCTTGCGCCAGTTCAGGTACTGGCGAACCAGCGCAGCCGTCGTCGGCAAGGCCGCGTCCCCGGCGCGTGCCGCGTCCAGACCTTGCACATGGAACGGCCCGACCACCTCCATGAGCAGGCGTGAGAGTTGCTGCGCGATCTCGGTGCCGCGGATCTTGAGAATGGACGGCTCGGTGCCCACGCCGCGCCCGGCCGCCGCGTCGCCCATGAGGCGCAGCGCCGTCTGCTCCAGTGCCAGCTGGTCGACCTCGGCCACGGCCACGCGCTCGGCGAAGCGCGTGTCGTCGATGAGCCGCCGCCCCATGGCATCGGGCAGCGCCGCGAGCCGCTTGAGCAGCAGGAGCTCGCGCCGCGAGCGGCCGATCTTGCCGGCCTGGAAGCGCTCGTGGCCCAGCAGCGCCTTGGCATAGGTCCAGCCCTGGTTCAGCTCGCCCACCACATTGCGCAGCGGCACGCGCACCTCGTCGAAGAACACCTCGTTGACCTCGTGCGTGCCCTCCAGCAGGATGATGGGCCGCAGCGTGATGCCGGGCTGGTCCATGTCGAACAGCACGAAGGAGATGCCCTCCTGCGCCTTGGCCTCGGGATCCGTGCGCACCAGGCAGAAGATGCGGTTGGCGTACTGGCCGTAGGTGGTCCAGGTCTTCTGGCCACTGACCACGAGTTCATCGCCCTCGATGCGCCCGCGCATCTTGAGCGAGGCCAGGTCCGATCCCGCGCCGGGCTCGGAATAGCCTTGCGCCCACCAGTCCTCGAATTGCAGGATGCGCGGCAGAATCTGCGCCTTTTGCTCGGCGCTGCCATAGCGCATCAGAACCGGCCCCAGCAGCTTGAGGCCGACCGGCGAGACCTCGGGCGCGCCGGCCAGCCAGCACTCCTCCTCGAAGATCGCAATCTGCAGCGTGCTCCAGCCCGGGCCACCGTGTTCGCGCGGCCAGCTGCAAGCCAGCCAGCCCTGGCGTGCGAGCACGCGGTGCCACAGCATGAAGTCGTCTTTGCCCAGAATTTCATGCGCCATGACCTTGCGCCGCAGTTCGGCGGGCAAGGCCTGCGCGAGGAAGGCACGGACTTCGCGCCGAAATCCGGGGTCGTCGTCGGACCGTGGGGTGACTGCCATGACAGGGTCTTTCTTGTGGGGGGCGGGTTCAATCGACCGTGATCTGGTGGCGCTGGATGATCTCGCCCCAGCGCCTGCGGTCGGCTTCCAGGTAGCGCTCGATCTCCTGCGTGGCCTTGGGGCCCAGCACGCTCAGGCCGACGGCCGTGAAGGTCTGCTTGAACTGCGCCGAGCCGACCACCAGGGCCATGGCGCGCTGCAGCGCCGTGACGAGTTCGCGCGGCGTGCCACGCGGAACGGCCAGGCCGACCCAGCTCACGGCATGAAAGGGCGCGTAGCCGGCTTCGGCCAGCGTCGGTACCTCGGGCAGCACCTCCAGCCGCGCGTGGTTGGGCACGGCCAAGGGCTTGAGCTTGCCGGCCTTGATGAAGGGCAGCGAGGACGACAGGATGTCCACGAGCAGCTGCGCGTCATTGGCCAGCACGCCGGCCAACGCCGGCGCACTGCCCTTGTAGGGCACCTCGGTCATGCGCACGCCGAGCTCGGTCTCCAGCATCTTGCTGGCCAGAAAGGCCACGTTGCTCTGGCCCAGCGAGGCGTAGTTGGCCTTGTCCGGATGCGCCTTGATGTAGGCGCCGAACTGGCGAAGGTCCGACACCGGCACCTGCGGGTTGGTCACGATCACGGTCGGCAGCTCGGCCGCAATGCCGAACACCTCCAGATCGCGCTGCACGTCGTAGTTGAGGTTCTTGTAGAGCAGCGAGGTCAGCACCATGTTGCCGTTGGTGGCCAGCAGCAGCGTGTAGCCGTCGGGCGCGGCGCGTGCCGCGGCACGCGTGCCGATCTGCGTGCTGCCGCCCGGCCGGTTCTCGACGACCACGGGCTGGGCCAGCTCGCGGCCCAGGCCCTCCGCCAGCGCGCGGGCCAGCGTGTCCGTCACGCCAGCCGGCGTGTAGGGCACGATGAG
>DATKFT010000079.1:0-7355 GCA_035544335.1 Pseudorhodoferax sp. | reverse complement strand
TACTTCTTGCGGGGTGCCGCAGGGTTCAGGTCCATGAGCCATGCGGCGTCTAGCAGGGCCATGACCGGGTCGATCTTGGCCTTTCCCGACGCCTGCTTCGTCACCAGGATCGCGTTGCCCTTGGTCTCGACGCGCGCGTTGCCGACACTCCAAGCCATGAGCGGCTGGTCTGCGTGGATGATGTCTCCGGCAGCCAGCATGCGCTCGACAGTCTGTATCGCGCCGTTGAGCATGAAGCCCTGCGGGATGCCGATGACTTGGTCTTCCTTGAGGCCCTTCCCGGCATCCGGTGCCACGAGCGCACGCTGGATTGCGCCAGTCCCCGCACGGTCAACGCCGACTGCGTATTTCTTCTCCTTCGGATCGTCCGGCAGAAGGTGTGCATCACGGAGCTTGAACACCATCGCAGCGACGGCCGCCACGTCCTCGCCCGGCTTCTTCACCAGCGTGAGGTGGCCGGCCTTGACGAAGTCCAGCAGCCGCGGCGCGATCACCTTGCGGCGCTCCAGAACGATCTCGTGGGCCCAAGCGTGCGACCAGGTGAGCCACTTCCGCGTGCCGATCTCGCGGCCGACAACCGTCAACCCAAGCAAGTCGTCCAGGCCGCCACCGTCTATTCCGACAGTCGCAACCTCGCAGCGCCGGATCAACTCGTCCAGGGTCAGCGTGTGATCGCCGGCCCCTTCCCAGAAGTCCGCCCCTGCCCAACGATCGGCGCGCAGATTCATGCCGATCTCGACATCGAGGTGCTTGGCCCAGAACTCCTTCAGGCCCTGCTCACCCTTCTGCTGCGCCTGCTGGTAGAGCTGTGTGACCCGCTCAACATCAACTGAAGTTCCCCAGTTCGGGTTCGTCACGTAGGCATTGGCCAGGTTGTGGTGCGCCTCGTCCTCAAGCATCTGCTTCGGGAACTCGTAGATCAGCGGCAGGAACTTGCGGTCCTCGATCTGGCCGTCCCGCACTTGGCGGGCGTATTCCAGCTTGGCCTTGAACTCGCCGGCTGGCGGTTCCTCGGACTGCGTGGTCGCGTAGATCACGAAGCCTTCAGGCCGCGATGTCAGGCCGCCAGTGGCCTCCAGCAGCATGTTCGATGCACGGGCCTTCTTGCCGAACTCGTGCAGCTCGTCCACGAACACGAAGCTGGCCTTCTTGCCTGTCACCGTGGCTTCGTCCGCAGCCACGACCTTCAGGAACGCATTGGTATCGCGGTGCGTCACCAGCCGGTTGTAGTCCTGCACCTTGAGCAGATCCTGCAGTTCATCGTCCGCCTTGATGAAGGCGCTGATCGGCTTGTAGCTGTTGTTCGCGACCTCGATCGTCGGGCTCAGGATGAGCAGCTCGGCCTCGTCACGCCAGTTCATCAAGAGCGCGGTCAGCATGATCGCCGCGGCAATCGTGCTCTTCCCGTTCTTCTTGGAGACCATCAAGAAGAACTCGTTGATGAGCCGACGGCCTTCTGGGCTTTCCGCGCCGAAGATCGCGCGCACCAGGTCTCGCAGCCACGGCCGGGCAACCTCGCCGATGGTGGGATGCCCAGTGACATCCGTCATCTTGAACTGGCTGCAGATCGCCCAGGCCTCGTCTGCCAAGTTGGGGAAGAGAGGCGGCGAGACGATCAGGCTCTCGCGCGCCACGATGCGCCGCTCCCAGTCGGTGCACGCGGTAGTCCACTCCATCAAACGACCTTGAGCGCGGGCGGCTGTCTGCGCGCGAACCGACCGCTACTCGCCGCCTTCTTGCGAGCTTCGGCCTCATCCTTTTTGGCGCTGCTCTCGCCCTTCTTGGCGTGCACGTAGGGCGCCGCCAACTGCGCCGCGCTCATGCGGCGTCCCTTGTCCTCTTCCGGGTCCCGCATGACCTGCAGCAGGAAGTCCAGCGGCGTCAGCGCGCTGAGATCTGCCGGAGCCGGCGGCGCAACTTCCTGGCGGCCGAACGGCGACCACTCGCCGCCCTCTGGCTTCGTGCCGTCGGGATTCGTGTTCGGCAACTCTGAAGCGGCCTTCTTCGGCCCTGCGCTCTTGCGCGGTGCTGCAGCCTTCTTCGCGTCCACCACATCGGTGGCCGCAACTACCTTCTTGGGTCGGCCAGCGCCTGGCCGAAGGCCACCTCTTGGCATGGCAGACCCCTTTGATTCTTTGATTTCGGCCGTCCGTGGAAATCAAACGGACGGGTTTTTAGTGCGCGTGTGGAACGGCGGGGTTTCCTGGACTTTGTCGCGCCAGAACAACAACCGCCCCCCCTTACCCTGGCTGGTCGAGGATGCCTCGCCGTCGCACCAGGAGCCCGCAGGAGCCCCGATCAGACGATGGTCCAGGCCTTTCCCGCACCCTCTACGCTCGTCTTCTCTGCGTGGCATCCCGCCTTCTTGCCCGCCACCCACTCGACGCACAGGACTTGGCAGTTCGCGTCCGTGTCCTCGCCTCCGTCAGCGAGCCGCACCCTGTGGTCCAGTTCGAAGCCGACCTCTGCGTCCTTGGCGATGTCGGTCAGCCGGCCGCATTTGGTGCAACAGGGGCTGTCGGTCCAGAGGCGCAGGCGCCGCTCCTGCAACGCCCTACCTGCCATGCGAAGGTCAGAGCGGGTCGGGGCACGGGCCAGCGATGGGCGCAGCACCGCAAGGCCAGGCTTCAGGGTTCCGAGCTTCACTGCGACACCTTGCAGACGTAAATCGGCATGGCGCCCATCGTCTTGCCCATCAGAACAGGCTGGAAGTGCGAGAACACCAGCCTTCCGCCCTGCTCCTCGCAAGACGGCCCGCAGCCGACCAAGGCCAGCGCGGACACGAGGGCGATGAACCTCATGCTGCCTGCGCCTGGCGCTTGTCGTGCTTCGCGGACCACGCGACGTGGAGTGCGATCAGCAACACGGTCGCCGTGCCGTACATGGCGGCGAGCCAGCCGTGTCCGAACCAGACGAGCACACCAAAGAGCCCCAGGGACAGCGACCGGGTGATCCAGCGCGGCAGGCCCTTGAGCTTTTTGTACGGCTTCTTGATGTCCAGCAGCAGCACGCTCAGCAGCGCCAGCACGAGCAGTGCTGTGATCAAGGCCGTGAGCAGGTTGCCCGCGCCTTCGATGCCCAGGACCTTCCAGGCATACAGGGCCGCGAACTGGGAGGACCACAGCGCGAGGTCGGTCAGAACTTTGGGCATGGCTTCTCGGGGGTGGAGGAAAAAAGATCTAGAGAACTGTTGTGTATTCTTGTGTAGTGTGTATAATTACACACATGGACAGCAGGACACTCATCAAGCAGCTCAAGGCAGACGGGTGGACCCTGGTCCACACAGTCGGGTCCCACCACCAGTTCAGGCACCCGACGAAACCGGGCAGGGTTACGGTCCCTCACCCGAAGAAGGACCTACCGCTCGGAACCGTCAAGAGCATCATCAAACAAGCGGGCCTGTGAGGGCCCTTTTCGGAGCCGCCATGCTTTACCCCATCTACGTGCACAAGGACGAAGGCAGCGCCTACGGCGCGACGTTCCCGGACTTCCCCGGCTGCTTCGCTGCAGCCGATGAGCTGGCCGACCTGCCCCGCGCCGCACAGGAGGCAGCCGAAGCGCACTTCGGCGCCGACGACGAGCCCATCCCTGCCGCCAGCGCGCCAGACGCCTGGACCGCGAGCGCGGACTATCAGGGCGGGTTCTGGATGCTGGTCGACGTTGACCTGGCCAAGATCCGCTCCAAGGCGATCCGGCTGAACATCAGCCTGCCCGAGAACCTGGTGCAGCGCATCGATCTGGCAGCCAAGCAGCGCGGCCAGTCTCGATCGGCGTTCTTGGCCATCGCGGCCGAGCACGAGATGGAAGCCGGCTGACGCTGTCCGTTAGCAACCGTGGTGGAAATCACCATGGTTGAGGGTGCAGTGCTCGCGTTCGTCTCCTGAAAGATCAGGTGACGAACCGCACAAAAAGAAAGCCCGCCGATCTTGCGAAGGGCGGGCTCCAGGTCGTCACGGAAATCGTGATGGCCTCGATGGGCGATGGTGGCCGGTGCTGATCTCCGGCGTGGGCGGCAGTTGTTCCGTGTTCCCAAGGTCACGCTTGCAGCGCATCAGCCTGCGCATTCACCATCTCGGCTGCGCACTGCCGGGGCTATCGCCGGTGGTTGCAACGTCATCACCCAGGGGATCAGACACCGGCTCAGCTGCTACCCGCGCTCAGTGCACATGCGAGATGGCACGGCTCATCTTTGAGCCATGGCCAGAAACGACAAAGCCGGCACTTGGCCGGCTGTTTTTGGACGCACCTCTGCGATCCGGGCGCTATTCTGCAAGAAAGCTACCGAACGCGCAATCCCTTTCCACGAGAACGGCAACCAGCAGAGAATTCAATCCACCAGCACGCCGGGGCGCGCAAGCATTTGCTACAAGACACCTGCAGCCCGAAGGCGGCGCGTGAGCATGTTCTTGGCCTCCATGAGGACCACGGCGCGCTCCATGGGGTCGGCCGGCAGCCTGGGGCTGGCCCACACTGCTACGCCCGTGTGCAAGTTGCGAGCGTGCGCGTGGATCGCGCTGCGGTACGCCCGGTTGGGCCCGCCCTTGGCCCGGCCGTCGTCGTCCGGCAGCTCGTTCACCTGGCAATCGACCGCTTCCATCTGCCGGTGGTTGAGGTCGCTGTCGAACGCGTCGGACGTGGTGTCCCATGACTTGTTCGATGGCACGCCTCGGAACATCGGGTCAACCCCGCTGACAGGCAGCGGGCTATAGCCCAGGGCCCAGCGATGCCAGCAGGCCAGCACCTCGTTCAACGTGGTGTCGATCTCGTCGCTCAAAGCCGCTCCTTCGCTGCTCGTTCAATCGCTGCCTTCCGGTCGCGGATGGCACGGCGGTCGGCGGTGGCCGGCCCGCGCCGCAGGGCGCTGGCGAACTGCCGCATCAGGCCGCGCACTGCGTCCCAGGCGCGGCGCCACAGCGGCGGCCTGGCCTCGCGCAGCTGCCGCAGGTAGTCGCGGTTCGCGTTCTGGAACTCGCGTTCTGTGCTCATGCCTTGGCCGCCTCCTTGGCCAGGAAGTCCGTAATCTCCGCATGGGCTGCATTCAGCTCAGCGAGGCACGCTTGGCTGTTCGCAGCCTGCTCGGCATGGAACGCAAGGTTCTCTTTGGCGTCCCGAATCGATTTGTCCAGCCCCAGCAGCCGGGAGCGCAAGGTTTGCTGCACGACTTGGCCCGGCATGGGCTGGGCGGTGTGGGTGGGTGTGGCGGTGGTCATGGTGCTTCCTGGGGTTGGTGTCATGCGATGTCGTAGGGCTTGGACCGATACCGTGTGCGCGAGCTGCGGGCGATGCGATGGCGCTCGCAGATGCGGCGGATGAAGTCGCGCGCAGCACCCGGCGCGCCCGTCTCGGCGTCGGTGTCGGTCTGGCAGTCGGGGCCGGTAATGCGGTAGACCTTCCAACCCAGCGCGCGCAGCTCCCCGTCGCGTTGGGCGTCTTTGGCTTGGTCCGTGTGCCACTGGGCTCCGTCGCACTCGATTGCCACCTTGGCCACGGGGTTCGCGAAGTCGACAAAGTGCCGGCCGACGGGGTACTGCGGGTAAAACACGGCATCCTCGCTTCGGATGTCGTGCCACAGCCACTGCTCGGCCGGCGTCATGGTCATGACCCCGCGGTCCCACGCGTAGGGATCGATGGCCCACTCGTTGGAGTCCTCGGCTTCGATCTCGGCGGCGTGGCGGGCATAGTGCGCGCGCAGGGCGTTCCAGTCGTTCACATGTCGCTCCCGCGCGACCTGCCGACGACGGTCTTGCGCGGCGCCTCGCCATGCCAGCCGCTGAACCGCGTCTGCTCGCCGATGTAGCTCAGGTTGATGTACCCGCAGCGGCCCTGCCGGTTCTTGGCGACGGACAGCTTCGCGTAGTGCTTCCAGTCGTCGCCCAGCTCGGGGTTGGCCATGATCGGGCGCTTGATGAACAGGATCACGTCCGCGTCCTGCTCGATCGCGCCAGAGTCCCGCAGGTCGGACATCATGGGCATCTGGTCAGGGCGCTCCTCGGCCTTGCGGTTCAGCTGGGCCAGGCACACCACGCAGATGTCCAGCTCCTTGGCCAGGTTCTTCAGGCCGCGGCTGATCTCCTCGAGCTGCGTATTGCGGTTGGCTTTGGCGTCCAGGCCTGCCATCAGGCCGATGTAGTCCACCACCAGCACGTCAAGGCCGCCCGCTCGCTTCAGCGCACGCGCCTTCGTGCGCACCTGGTTGATGTTCAGGCCGCCTTGGTCGGAGGCATGGAAGTTGAGCGCCTTGGAGTGGTCGACGCCCTCGACGACGCGATCCCACGCCAGCCCCTCGCCACGCGCTGGGCGCTTCACGGCCGACAGGCTGACGCAGCCCAGCATGGCGATCAGTCGGTCGTTCACTTCGCTGTGCGACATCTCCATCGACAGCAGACCCACCGCGCGCTGCTCGGCAACGTGCACGCCGATCGTCAGGCCCAGCGCCGTCTTGCCCATGCTCGGACGCGCGCCGACGATCACGAGCTCGCCGGGGCGCAGGCCGCCTTCCAGGTACTCGTCCAGATCCGTCAGGCCGGTCGAGATGGCCCGCGTCATTCCGGCGGCCCGTTCTTCGATGACTTGCGTGTGGCCGGCCATGGATTCGTAGATGCTCCGCCACTCGTCGCGCGTCACCGAATGGCCCTCGCTCAACGCAAAGACCTTGGCCTGTGCAGCGTCGAGCACATCGGCAACGGTCTTGCCGTCCGGGTTGAAGGCTAGCGAGGCGATCTCGTCGCTGGCCGCCACCAGGCCGCGCAGCACGGCGCGCTCGCGCACGATCTCCGCGTAGCGCCGGATGTTGCTGGCGTTAGGCACCTCGTTGGCCAGGCGGCCGAGGTAGGCGATGCCGCCCACGTCCTCGGCCTTGCCGGCCGTCTGCAGCCGCTCAAGCACGGTTAGCACGTCCGCAGGCCTGTTGGCGTTGCACAGGTCGCGGATCACGCCGAACACCAGGCGGTGCTCGTAGCGGTAGAAGTCGCCCTCCCGCAGCAGGTCGCCCACACGGTCCCATGCGTCGTTATCCAACAGCAGACCACCCAGCACGCTCGCCTCTGCCTCGATCGAATGCGGCGGCACGCGCAGCATGGACAGGGCCGGATCATCCGGCGGCAGGTTGAAATCATCGTGCGCGTTCATGCGTTTTCCTTCTCCTTGGTTTTCTCGATGACCTGCCTCATGCCGGACTCGGTGCAGAGGTAATCGATGTCGGCCTCCCAGTTCTCGTGCCCTGCGCCGCGCGCTGTGCGGCCCATGACGAAGTCGTTGGCCCTGGCGCGGCCGAAGTAGTCCCGCATCCAGGCCAGGCCCTCAACCTGCGTGGTGGCCCGGCGCTGGCCGTCCCGCCTCTTGGTGGTCATGACCCA
>DATKFT010000078.1:0-4167 GCA_035544335.1 Pseudorhodoferax sp. | reverse complement strand
GGCCGCGGCCATGATCTCGGTCCAGATCTGGGCCGAGAACGGCGCGATCTCCGAGGGCTTGAGCACCATGGTGCAGCCCACGGCCAGCGCGGGCGCAACCTTGCACGCGATCTGGTTGACGGGCCAGTTCCAGGGCGTGATGAAAGCGCACACGCCGATGGGCTCGCGCACCAGCAGCGTGCTGCCGCGCTGTTCGCTGAACGCATAGCGCTTGAGCACGTCGAGCGCGGTCTTCAGGTGGGCGATGCCCATGGCGGCCTGGGCGTCGCGGGCCAGCGCGGCCGGCGCGCCCATCTCCTCGGTGATGGCGGCGGCCATGTCGGCGTAGCGCTTCTTGTACTCCACGATGATGCGTTCCAGCAGTGCGACGCGTTCGTCCACGCTGCTGCGCGAATAGCTGGCGAAGGCCTTGCGCGCGGCCTTCACGGCGCGGTCGACGTCGCCCGCACCACCCAGCGAGATGCGGCCCGCCGGCTGCTCGGTGGCAGGGTTGATCACGTCGATCCGCTTCGCCCCGCCGGGGTCCACCGGGTCGACCCACTGGCCGTCGATGTAGAACTTCAGATAGTCGCGCATGGCTGTGCCTCCTTGTGTGAACCCCAAAGGACGAGGGGCCGCGCAGGTTGCACGGGCCGTCCAGTCCTTATGCTCCGGAGAATACATCGCCACCGGCGCGGCGCATGGCGCCGCGGGTCGCACGGGTGACCGCTGGCGACCGCTGGCGACCTCGGGTGGCCACGGGGACGGCCGGGCCAGCCCCTGGGTGAGAATGGCCGATCAACTCTGGGAGCCCCCATGAAGATCAGCGCACGCAATGTCCTTCCCGGCAAGATCGTCAAGATCGTGCGCGGGCCGGTCAGCACCGAGGTCACGCTGGAAGTCGCGCCCGGCCTGCAGATCGTCTCCACCATCACGACCGCGTCGGCCGAGGCGCTGCAGCTCGTCGAGGGCGGCCACGCCTACGGCCTGATCAAGGCCTCCAGCGTGATGGTCGGCGTCGACTGAGGCCGCGCCAGGCCCTGGCCGGACGTCGCGTGCGCACCACGCGGTTGGTGTGGACATCCGGACAGGCCATACTCCCACCATGGACAGGGCAGCGGCAGGCTTCGGTCTGCACTGACCGGCAGCGATGGCGGCGGAGGTGAACACCCTCCGAGCGCCTGGATGCCACGCAGAGGTTTGTCGACCCGCTGCCCGCCACACACAACGCGGTGAACACTGCACAGGAGCGCGAGCATGAACGACGACACCCAGCCCCCCCCTCCGGCAGTCCCCCCCGCCCCTGCGGTTGCCCCCCGGACCCACGTGAACAGCGCGATGACCATTCCCTACGTGCAGGGCAAGGGCGCGCCCAGCCGGCCCGGCGCGGACGACCACAAGAAGTACACGACCAAGGGCAACCCGACCTGAGCCGTGCGCGGCCGCCGCTGCCGTCGGGCAGACGGGGCCGCCCGCCGGTTCAGAACGACCTGGGCAGGCCGAGCATGTGCTCGGCCACGTAGCTCAGGATCAGGTTGGTGGAGATCGGCGCGACCTGGTACAGCCGCGTCTCGCGGAACTTGCGTTCCACGTCGTATTCGTTGGCAAAGCCGAAGCCGCCGTGGAACTGCAGGCAGGCGTTGGCTGCCTCCCAGCTGGCCTTGGCCGCCAGGTACTTGGCCATGTTGGCCTGCGCCCCGCAGGGCTGGTGCGCATCGAACAGCTCGCAGGCCTTCCAGCGCATGAGACTGGCCGCCTCCACCTCGATGTGGGCCTCTGCGATCGGGAACTGCACGCCCTGGTTCTGCCCGATCGGGCGACCGAACACGATGCGGTCCTTCACGTACTTGGAGACGCGGTCGATGAACCAGTGGCCGTCGCCGATGCATTCGGCCGCGATCAGCGTGCGCTCGGCGTTCAGCCCGTCCAGGATGTACTTGAAGCCCTGGCCTTCCTGGCCGATCAGGTTCTCCTCGGGGATCTCCAGGTTCTCGAAGAACAGCTCGTTGGTCTCGTGGTTGACCATGTTGGGGATGGGCCGCACGGTCATGCCGCTCTTCTCGGCCTGGCGCAGGTCCACCATGAAGATGGACATGCCCTCGCTCTTCTTCTTCACATCGGCCAGCGCCGTGGTGCGCGCCAAGAGGATCATGAAGTCCGAGTGCTGGATGCGGCTGATCCAGACCTTCTGGCCGTTGACGACGTAGCGGTCGCCCTTTTTCACGGCCGTGGTCTTGATCTTGGTGGTGTCCGTGCCCGTGGTGGGCTCGGTCACGCCCATGGACTGCAGCCGCCATTCGCCCGTGGCGATCTTGGGCAGGTAGTGGTCCTTCTGCGCCTTGGAGCCGTGGCGCAGCAAGGTGTTCATGTTGTACATCTGGCCGTGGCAGGCGCCGGAGTTGCCGCCCGCGCGGTTGATCTCCTCCATGATCACCGAGGCCTCGGCCAGGCCCAGGCCCGAGCCGCCGTACTCGGTGGGAATCAGCGCGGCCATCCAGCCGGCACGGGTCAAGGCGTCGACAAAGGCCTCGGGGTAGGCGCGCTGCTCGTCGATCTTGCGGAAGTACTCGTCGGGGTACTCCGCGCACAGCGCGCGCACGGCGTCGCGGATGTCCTGGTAGGCGTGGTCTTGGGGCATGGGCTGGTCCTCGGGTGGGGTGTCAGGCTGCGGCCGGTGCCGCGCTCGGGCAAGGCGGCGATTCTGGCGGCGGCCCTGCTATCTGTGAAATACTGATTCGAGCTATCCGCTAGATCCCATCCATCTACCTCAACCGCTCAGCACACACCATGGAACTGCGGCAACTGCGCTACTTCGTCGGTGTCAGCGAGGCCGGCAGCCTGCTCAAGGCCTCCAGCCAGCTGCATGTGGCCCAGCCCGCCCTGGGCCAGCAGATCGCGGCACTGGAACACGAGCTCGGCGCGCAGCTGTTCGTGCGCTCGAGCCGCGGCATGGCGCTGACGCCCTGCGGGCGCCTGTTCCTGGACCACGCCAGGCTGGTGCTGGCCGACGCCGAACGCGCGCGGCTGGCCGTGCGCGAGGCCAGCGCCGTGCCGCACGGCGAGGTCGCGATCGGCCTGCCCACCACCGTGGCGCTGGCCGTCACGCTGCCCCTGCTCGGCGCCTGCCGCAGCCAGCTGCCCCAGGTGCGGCTCAAGCTTGTGGAGGCCTACAGCGGCTTTCTGCGCGAATGGCTGCTGTCCGGCCGGCTGGACCTCGCGCTGCTGTACGGCGACGCGAGCGACGCGGGCCTGTCCACGCGCGCGCTGCTGGACGACAGGCTCGTGCTCGTGACGGGCGCCCTGCCCGCGCGCCTGCCCAAAAAGCTCACGCTGCCCGCGCTCGCACAGTGGCCGCTGGTGCTGCCCGGCCGCGAGCATGGGCTGCGCCGCATCATCGACGAGGCCTGCGCGCTGCAAGGCGTGCCGCTGCAGGTGGTGGCCGAGATCGAGTCGCTGGCCAGTGTCAAGCGCGCCGCCGAGGCCGGCATCGGCAGCACCATCCTACCGGCCGGCGCCGTGGCCGAGGAGGTTGCCGCGGGCCGCCTGCGCACCGTGCTGATCGACGACGTGCGCATGGTGCGGCGCGTGGTCTGCGCGACCAATGTCACGCGGCCCCAGACGGTGGCCGCCGCTGCGGTCCACGCGCTGGTGCTCGACCTCGTGCGGGACATGGCCGCCTCGGGCGCCTGGCCCGGCCGCTGGCTGGGCCCGCGCTGATCCGGGTTGGCGCATTCGCGCGCCCGCGGCCCCGGCGCGCTTCGGCCCCACGCGCCGCGCGGGAGACAGGCCTGCGCAGCACCCCTGCGTTAACATGCCCCGCGACCTTCCTCGAACCGACGCCCCTGAACCGGACCGGCACTGCCCGGCCGCCCGGCTCAGGCCAGACCGCGCCGCTGGCCGCAGGACCCTCCTGCGCCGCGCACCGTCCCCCGCCCATGCCGAACCCGCAAGGCAGCCACGATCCACCGCCAAGCGTCGCGCCGCCCTCCACGGGCTTTGGCGACCTGACCCCTCCGGCCTTCGCCGCGGACGCCCCGCCGCGGGACCCGATCCGCCGTGCGCGCCTGATGCTGCTGTTCGTCTGCCTCGCGCTGCTGGCCACCAACATCTGGCTCGTCGTGCGCGCCCGCGCGCACACCATCGCACAGGCCGAACTGGCCAACACCAACCTGGCGCGGGCCGTGACGC
>DATKFT010000077.1:0-3004 GCA_035544335.1 Pseudorhodoferax sp. | reverse complement strand
CCGTGAGCGCCCATTGGCCGCGCCGCCCGCCCCGCCAGCCACCGGCACCCCCTGCCTGGCCCAGGTGCTGCCTGGCCCTGCCGCCCGCAGCAGCGAGGACCGCGCTGCCGCTGGCCCGGGGCCGCAGCCCCCTCTCGACGGCGCGGACAGCGCGGGCGGTGCCCGGGCGGCAGCCCCGGAAGCCCTCTACTTCGCGCGCCTGTTCGAACAAGCGCCGAGCTTCATGGCGATGCTGCGCGGGCCCTCGCATGTCATCGCGTTTGCCAACTCCAACTACCAGAAGCTCATCGGACCCCGGGAGGTCATTGGCAAGACCGTCGCGCAGGCCCTGCCCGACGCGGTGGAGCAGGGCTACCTGGCGCTGCTGGACCGTGTGTACCTGAGCGGTGTCGCCCATGCCGCAGAGAGTGCCCGCTACGCGGTCCGCGTCCACCCCGGCAGCCCGGTGGACGAGCGTTTCGTCGACTTCGTCCTGCAGCCGGTCAGGGATGCCGACGGCGCGGTGGAGGGCATCTTCATCGAGGGCGTGGACTCGACGGACCGCGTGCTGGCCCAACGCAAGCGCGAGAAGCTGGCGGAACTGGCAGAACGCGTCGCCGCGGGCAGGACCGCCGCGGAGATCAGCTTCCTGGCCTCGGAGATGCTGGGCGGCATGCTGGGCGCCAGCCGGGTTGGCTTCGGCAGCGTCGACCCGTGCGGCGAGACACTGTCCGTGGAGAAGGACTGGTGCGCGCCGGGCGTGGAGACGCTGGCAGGGCTCACGCTGTTGCGCGAGTACGGATCGTTCGTCGACAGCCTGCAGCGCAACGAGTTCATCGCCATCCGCGACGTGCGGGAGGACAGTCGCACGGCCTGGGCCGCGCCCGCACTGGAGCGCAAGTCCTCGCGCGCGTTCGTGAACGTGCCGGTTCTGGAAGGCGGCCGTCTCGTGGCCGTGTTCTTCGTGAACTTCGCGCAGGTGCGGGACTGGACACAGCAGGAGCTGGGCTTCATCCAGGAGGTGGGCCAGCGGACGGTGGGCTGGGTGGAGCGCGTGCGAAAAACGACCGCGCTGCGCGACAGCGAGGCACGGCTCCTCGCCGCGACGGATGCCGCGAACCTGGGCGTCTGGAACCTGTGCGTGGCCACGCAGACGCTGTCGTGCTCCCGGCACTTCAAGGGGCACTTCGGGCGCGACCAGGATGCGCATTTCAGCTACCCGCAGCTGCAGGCCGCGGTCCACGCGCAGGACCGCCCCCGGCTGGGCGAGGTCATCGCCCACACCGCGGCCGGTGGCGAGGACTTCCGCACCGAGTGCCGCGTCATCCGCCCCGACGGCCAGCTGGCATGGGTGCGCATCAGTGGCCGCCTGGAACGCCCGGCCCATGGCGTGCCGGCCAGCATCTCCGGTATTTCGCAGGAGATCACCGATGTGATGCTGTCCCGCCGGCGTGCCGAACTGCTCGACTACCTGGACCGCGAGGTGTACGGGGTGGACGATGTGCTGGCCGAAATCGCGTTCCGCGCCGCACAGGCGCTGGGACGGGCGCTGGACGTGAGCCGGGCCGGCTATGGCACGGTCGACAAGCAGGCGGAAACCATCGTGATCGAGCGGGACTGGAACGCCCCCGGCATCCGCACGCTGGCCGGCGTGCTGCACTTTCGGGACTACGGCAGCTACATCGAAGACCTCAAGCGCGGTGAGACCGTGGTGTTTGCCGATGCGCGCATCGACCCCAGGACGCGCGACACGGCCGACGCACTGGCCGCGATCAGTGCGCAGGCGGTCGTCAACATGCCGGTCAGCGAAGACGGCAACCTCGTGGCGCTGCTGTACCTCAACAACGCCACCCCGCGGCCCTGGACGGTGGAGGAGATGGCGCTTGTCAAGGAGGTGGCGCACCGCACGCGCCAGGCGATGGAGCGCAGGCGCGCCGAGCGCGGCCTGCGGGAGCTGGCCGGCTCGCTGGAGCGGCAGGTGCAGCAGAGGACCGCCGAGCTGAAGAAGTCTGAAGCCGCGCTGCGGCAGTCCCAGAAGATGGAAGCGGTCGGCCAGCTCACGGGCGGGCTCGCACACGACTTCAACAACCTGCTCGCCGCCGTGTCCGGAAGCCTTGAAATGCTCAAGCGCGGCCTCGCTGGCGATTCCGACCTCGGCCGCTACATCGACATGGGCCAGACCGCCACGAAGCGGGCTGCCGCGCTCACGCACCGGCTGCTGGCCTTCTCGCGCCAGCAGACCCTGGAGCCCAAGGTCCTCAGCGTCAACCACCTGGTCGCTGGCTTCGAGGAGCTGATCCGGCGCACCATCGGTCCGCAGGTGGCGCTGGAGGTCGTCGCCGACAGCGGGCTGTGGCCCGTGCGCGTCGATCCTGGCCAGCTCGAGAATGCGCTGCTCAACCTGTGCATCAACGCGCGCGACGCGATGCCCGACGGGGGGCAGCTGCGCATCGAGACGCTGAACTGCACGCTCGACGAACGCGCCGCCAGCGCCCAGGACCTGCAGGCGGGGCAGTACGTCTCGGTCTGCGTGCGCGACAACGGCAGCGGCATGTCGGCCGACGTGATCGGCCGAGCCTTCGACCCCTTCTTCACGACCAAACCCATCGGCATGGGCACCGGGCTGGGCCTGTCCATGGTCTACGGATTTGCACGCCAGTCGGGCGGGCAGGCGCGCATCCGCTCGGAGCCGGGCGCAGGCACCGATGTCAGCATCTTTCTCCCGCGGCACGAACGGGAGATGGATGGCGCGCGCGAAGCGGTCCATGTCAGTCCTGCGCCTGCGGTGGATGGCGACGGGGCGACCGTGCTGGTGGTCGAGGACGAGGCATCCGTGCGATCGCTCATGGTGGAGCTGCTGCGCGAGCTGGGCTACCGGGTCCTGGAGGCCGGGGACGGCCCCGCCGGCCTGGCAATGCTCAAGAGTGAGCCCGGTGTCTTGCTGCTGGTCACGGACGTGGGGCTGCCCGGCGGCATGAACGGGCGGCACCTGGCCGATGCGGCGCGCGTTGGCAACCCCGCGCTG
>DATKFT010000076.1:0-1720 GCA_035544335.1 Pseudorhodoferax sp. | reverse complement strand
CCCTTCTGTCCCGCAGCACCGGCTGCGATGCCACGCGCTCCGGCACAACGACGGAGCCACCACGGAGCCACCACGGAGCCATCGGCCATGCACGATCGATCCACCGGCACCACCAGGGAAGACCGCCACTTCGTCACCGCGCTGGCGCGCGGGCTGGAAGTGCTGGCGTGCTTTCGCACCAGCGACCGCGCGCTGGGCAACCAGGAAATCGCGCGGCGCTGCCAGCTGCCCAAGTCCACGGTCTCGCGCCTGACCTCGACCCTGACCCGGCTGGGCTACCTGGCGCGCGCCGAGGGCAGCCAGCAGTACAGCCTGGGCACGGCCTGCCTGCGGCTGGGCAGCGCCATGCTGTCGCGGCTGGATATCCGCAAGGTGGCGCGCCCGCTGATGCAGGAGCTGGCGGATTTCTCCGGCGGCACGGTCTCGCTGGGCACGCGCGACCGCTTCTCGATGATCTATGTCGAGCATTGCCGCAGCAGCGCCGCGATTGCGCTGACGCTCGATACCGGCTCGCGCATTCCGGTGGCCACCTCGGCGATCGGCCGCGCCTGGCTGGCCGTGGCCGCCGACGCCGAGCGGCAAGCCTTCATGGAGCAGGTGCGCGATGTCGACGACCTGGCCTGGCCGCGGCTGCGCCGGGGCATCGAGCAGGCGCTGGCCGACCACCACAGCCTGGGCGTGACCTGCTCGATGGGCGAATGGCAGCCCGACGTCAACGGCATCGCGCGCGGCTTCGAACCCGGCCACGGCATGCCGCCCATGGCGCTCAACGTGGGCGGGCCGTCGTTCCGGCTGTCGCCGTCATTCCTGCTCGAGGAAGTGCGGCCGCGCCTGCTGGAAGTGGTGCGCCAGCTCGAGACCAGCTTCCCGCGCTGAGCGCGCCCGTTGTCCACGCCCACAGCGCCGCCACGAGACGGCGCAACAGGAGGAGCACCATGCAAGTGAAGACATTGTCCGGCGCCGCCCGCCACCGGCTGCTGGCCGGCATCCTCGCCGCGGCCATCGTGCCCGCGGCGCACGCCGCCGCGCCCGCGCCCGCCACCGGCAGCCTTACCGTCGCCTTCGGCGCGGAATCGACCACGCTCGATCCGGTCAAGATCTCGGCCGGGGTCGACCATTACTTCGTCGGCCAGATCTTCGAGATGCTGGTGCGCCGCAACGCTGCGCTCAAGGACGAGAACTGGCTGGCGCAGAGCTGGAAGCTGGAAACCGGCAAGGACGGCAAGCCGGTGCTGGACGTGCAGCTGCGCAAGGGCGTGCGCTTCCACAACGGCGACCCGCTGACCTCCGAGGACCTCGAGTTCTCGTGGCAGCGCCAGCGCGATCCCAAGAGCAGCTTCTTCTCGCACTATGTGTCGTCGGTCGAGCGCTTCGAGATCGTCGATGCGCACCGCTTCAAGCTGCATTTCAAGGAGCCCGACGCGCAGTTCCTGGTCGGCAACATGCAGCTGTGGGCCATGCCCAAGAAGTACATCCAGAAGGTCGGCGAAGAAGAGTTCGCCAGGAAGCCGGTCGGCACCGGGCCATGGAAGTTCGTCTCGCGCACGGTCAAGGACGAGCTGAAGCTGGAAGCCTTCGACGGCTACTGGAACCAGGAGAAGCGCCCCGGCATCAAGGAGCTGACGATCAAGGTGATTCCCGAGGACCTGACCCGGGCGGCGGCGTTCAAGACCGGCAAGGTCGATTTCATCGACAACGTGCCGCCTTCCATGGTCGAGGA
>DATKFT010000075.1:0-7966 GCA_035544335.1 Pseudorhodoferax sp. | reverse complement strand
CAGCTCATGCGCCTGGCGCAACTCGCTGACCTCGATGCCATGCGCGAAGAAGGTCGATGCCGACAGGATCAGGATGGAGGCGTTGATCAGCAGCGCGATGTTCAGCGCCAGCGCCGTGTCCAGGAAGTTGTAGCGCATGGCCTCGCGCTTGCCGCGCTCGGTGCGGTCGATCAGCCGGGTCTGCACCAGCGAGGAATGCAGGTACAGGTTGTGCGGCATCACGGTCGCGCCCAGGATGCCGATCGCCACGAACAGGCTGGCGCCGTCCAGGCGCGGCACCAGGCCCGTCGCGACCTCGGACCAGACCGGCCGGGCCAGGAAGATCTGCAGCCCCATGCAGGCGCCGATGGTCAGCACGAGCACGCCGACCACGGCCTCGAGCTTGCGCACGCCGTAGTGCTGCAGCAGGAGGATCAGCATCACGTCCAGACCCGTGATCAGCGCGCCCCAGGCCAGCGGGATGCCGAACAGCAGGTTCAGCGCGATCGCGCTGCCCAGCAGCTCGGCCAGGTCGCAGGCGATGATCGCGATCTCGCAGAGCAGCCACAGCGCCAGCGCGACGGGCCGCCCGTAGCAGGCCCGGCAGGCCTGCGCGAGGTCCATGCGCGCGGCGATGCCCAGCCGCGCGGCCAGCGTCTGCAGCACCAGCGCCACGAGGTTGGAGGCCAGCAGCACCCACAGCAGCTGGTAGCCGAAGCGCGCGCCGCCCTCCAGGTCCGTGGCCCAGTTGCCGGGGTCCATGTAGCCCACGCTGACCATGGCCGCGGGTCCCACGAAGCCCAGCACGCGCCAGCGCCCGCCCGCCTGCCGGCGCAGGTCCACGGTCTGTTCCATGCCCGTCATGGCCTGCTCCCTGGCGCCGCGCGGCTCAGCCCAGCCATGGCGCGAGGGCCCGGCCGGCCAGCAGGCCCAGCCCGCCCACGGCGATCGCCAGGCCCAGCAGCCGGCGCGGCAGGCCCAGGCGTCCGCGGGCGCGCACCCAGGACGACACGACCGTGCTCATGCCCGCCCCAGCCGCTCTGCGCCGCCGCCCAGCGCCGGGCCCGCGGTCGGGTCCACGAAGTCGGGCTTCTTGGCGATCAGCGTCTGCGTGGTCAGGATCAGGCCGGCCACCGAGGCCGCGTTGCGCACGGCGCTGTAGCTGACCTTGACCGGGTCGATGATGCCGGCGCCCATGAGGTCCACGAACGCGCCGCTGCGCGCGTCCAGGCCCACGCCCGGCGCGGTGCCGCGTGCCTTGTCGACCATGGCGGCCGCGTCGAAGCCGCAGTTCGCCGCGATGTGCTGCAGCGGCTGCTGCAACGCGCGCTGCAGCAGCCGCGCACCTTCGCGCGCGCCGCCGCTGCTGCGCTCGATGAGGCCGTCCAGCGCGGCCGCAGCGCGCAGCAGCGCCAGCCCGCCGCCGGGCACCACGCCCTCGGCGATGGCCGCGCGCGCGGCGTGGACCGCGTCCTCGATCAGGTGGTAGCGGCGCTTTTGCTCGACCGGCGTCGCGCCGCCGGCCAGCAGCATGGCCGTGCCGCCCGAGAGCTTGGACAGCCGCTCCTTGAGCTTGTCGCGCTCCACGTTCTGCGGCGCCAGCTCGTACTGGCGTGCCGTCTGCTGGCGCCGCGCGGCGATCAACGCGGGGTCGCCGCCGCCCTGGGTCACCACGGTCTGGTTCGACGAGATCCGCACCTGGCGCGCGCTGCCCAGGTCGCGCAGCTGCACCGCGGCCAGCGTGCCGCCCAGGTCGCGCGCGATCACGCGCCCGCCCGTCAGGATGGCCAGGTCCTCGAGCATGGCCTTGCGCCAGTGGCCGTACTCTGGCGGATGGATGGCGGCCACGGGCACGCCGGCCTTGTCGCGCCAGGCCAGCAGGCTCACGACGCAGGCCGGTGCGACCTCCTCGGCGATCACGAGCAGCGGCCGCTTGGCCGCGCCGGCCAGCGCGAGCACGGCGGCCACCTCCTCCTGCGTCTGCAGCCGCTGGTCGGTCAGCAGAATCAGCGGCTGCTCCAGCACCACCTGCATCTTCTCGACCTCGGTGATCATGTGGTGCGACAGGTAGCCGCGGTCGAAGGCCATGCCGTCCACCACCTCGAGCAGCGTCTCCACGGTCGTGCCGTAGTCCACGTCCACGATGCCGTCCGCGCCCACGCGCTCCAGCGCCTCGGCCACGAGCTGCCCGGTCGCCTCGTCGTTGGCCGCCACCACGGCCACGGCGCGCAGCGCGTCGGGGCCCGCCAGCGGCGTGGCACTGCGCTTAAGCGTCTCGATCGTCGCGTGCACGGCCGCCTCCAGCCCCTGCACGAGCTCCACCGGGTTGGCGCCCCGGGCCAGGCAGGCCAGGCCGTCCTGCACGAGCGCGTCGGCCAGCACGGTCGCCGTGGTCGTGCCGTCGCCCGCGATCTCGTTGGTCTGCTTGGAGACCTCGCGCAGCACCTGCGCGCCCATGTTCTCGAACGGGTCCTCCAGCTCGATCTCGGCCGCGATGCTCACGCCGTCGCGCGAGATCAACGGCGTGCCGATCGGCCGGTCGATGATCGCGTTCATTCCGCGCGGTCCCAGCGTGCCGCGCACCGCGCGCGCCAGCTTGACCACGCCGCGTCCGAGCGCCTGGCGCGCCTCTTCGTCGTGCAACATGATGTTGGCCATGGTTCTTGTCTCCTGGTGGTGTCGTGAGGTCAGTGCGTCGCGGGGCTGCGCCGGCGCACGAAATGGATGGGTTGCGGCGTGGCCTCGCCGTAGCGCGCCGCGAGCAGGCCGCGGCACAGTGCGCCGTTGAACTCGGCATTGATGTCCACGCGCCGGGCGTGGACCAGCTGGGCCTGCAGCCCGGGGGCGTCGAGCGCGCGGCCCTCGGTGTCGACGAAGGCCGCGCTGCCGCTGCCGGGCACCGCGCGGCGCGCCAGGTGGCGCTCCACGAGCACCTGTGTCTGCGCGTCCGGCGCCAGCGCGGGCAGCGCCGCCAGCGCCAGCCGCGCGAGCGCCTCGGGCGCGTGCCCGGCATCGAGCAGGTGCTGCACGAGCGCGGCCTGGCGCCGCTGGAAGGCCTTGAGTGCGAAGGTGCGCCGCAGGCCGTCCAGGCCGCCCGCGGCCGCCTCGCCGAAGCTGGCCGCGAAGCCCTGGCCCTGCGCCACGCCCGCGTTGATCGCCTCGGCGTACATGTGCTCGTGCAGCTGCACCTGCACCTGCGAGACCCAGGGCAGCGCGGCGACCGCCAGCCGCATGTCGTCGGCCATCAGGAAGGCGAAGTTCGCCGCGCACCAGTAGGTCGGCAACCGGAACGCGATGTGCACGCTGCCGTCCTCGCCGAGCACGACCTCGGTCACGAAGCCCAGCGTGGTCACCGGCTCGTCGAGCTCGGGGTCCATGACCGTCGCCAGGCAGGCCTGGACCTCGGCGGCGCGGTCGGCCCCGACCGGCACCGGGGCCTGCAGCGCGCCGCGGCGCGGCGCGGCAGCCGGGAGCGCGGCGGCGTTCATGCCGGCTCGGCCACCGGTTGCGGCGCCTGCGCGATGAGCCGCTTCTGGGCCGCGATGTCGATGTCGTAGAGCCGTGCTGCGTTCAGGCCCAGGATCTTCTTCTTGGCCTGCAGGTCCAGCGTGACACCGGTCTCCTTCACGACGGCCTCGGGCAGCTCGAAGGCCATGAAGTCCTCCACGAGCCAGTCCGGCGTCCAGATCCCGTAGTCGCTGCCATACAGCAGCTTGTCCGGGCCCAGCCACATCAGCAGCTGCGAGATCACGTGCGCGAAGTACTGCGGCTTCTTGCGGATGAAGGGCAGCGCCACGGCCAGGCCGCCGTAGACATTGGTCTCCTGCGTGGCGATCCAGCAGAAGTCGTCCAGGCGCGGCAGGCCGCAGTGCTCGACGATGAAGTTCAGGCCCTGGAAGTTGGTCGCGGCATGGTCCACGTCGGCCACGTCGAAGGCGTCGCGGTCCAGCGGCAGGATGGTCGGCCCCTTGTGCACGTGGATGTTCTTGATGCCCAGCATCTCGGCCCGCTCCAGGTACTTCTCGGTCCAGGGGTCGGTCAGCTTGTAGCCACGGCTCGCGCCGCGCCACTCGGCCGTGTAGAGCTTCAGGCCCTTGAGCTGGTGCGTGGCCGCGAGCTCCTCCAGCACGTCCAGGCCGGCGGCCTCGTCGCGCGGGTCGAAGGCGCCGTTGACGATGAAGCGGTGCGGGTACTTCTGCTTGAGCACCGCGTTCTGCTCGGTCGTGTTGAAGCCGTTGACGTAGAAGTCCTTGAGGTAGGTCGGCTGGAAGATCGCCATGTCGTCGTAGCCGTCCACGAACAGGTCGCGGTAGAGCTGGTCGGCGCCGTAGCGGTCGAACTTCTCGCGCGTCCAGAGCTTCTCCTTGGGGCTCAGGAAGCTGTGGTAGCCGTAGAAGCAGTTGATGAACTGCTCGCCATGCACGTTCTTCTGGTTGGCCTTGCTGCCGTCCCAGTTGTGGACATGGCCGTCGATGATGAAGATCTCTTCGCCCGATTCGGTGATGAACATGGTCTGCTCCTTACTCGAACGCCATGGCTTCTTCCATGTTGCCGAACAGCACCACGGTGTTCTCGTCCAGCATGACCATGCGGCCGTAGTGCGTGGAGGTGGAGATCTCGAACAGGTGCGGCGTCATCTCGCGGCCCAGCGCCTCGGCGATCTCGTCCATCTTGAACTCGATGCGGCCTTCGCCGTCGATGCGGATCATGGCGGGCATGTAGGTCACGCGGATGCCGGGCTTGGCCGCCATGAGTTCGGCGATGGCGCGCGCCTCCACACTGTCGTTCATGGTCACGCCGCACTGGTGCGAGATGGTTTCCTTGAACTCCAGGTCCTTGAAGGACTTGAAGATGTTGTCGCCGTGGTGTTGATCGGACATGGTGATTCCTTGCGGGTCGGGTTTCAGGGGGCGGAGATCGATGCGGGCAGCGGCAGGCCGAGCTGGCTCGCGATCGACTGCAGGCGCTCGACGGCCGAGGCGTAGGCGCTGTCGAACTGCACGAGCTTGTTGTGCGGCAGCGACCAGATGGGCTGCAGCTGCCGGGCGGCCTTGACCGCCAGCTCGCCGTAGCGCGCGAGCCAGCCGCCCAGCAGCGCCACGTTGTGCGCCGCATGCGCGGGGTCGCTGA
Organism: Pseudorhodoferax sp.; assembly: GCA_035544335.1. Lineage (GTDB taxonomy): Bacteria > Pseudomonadota > Gammaproteobacteria > Burkholderiales > Burkholderiaceae_C > Pseudorhodoferax. The sequence continues at coordinate 2,857 of DATKFT010000075.1, read as the reverse complement.
CCAGCATGTGCAGCAGCTCCACGGTGTTGGCCAGGTTGCGCTGGTAGTCGCCTTCGGCGGCGGAGACCACGGTGGGCGTCAGGAAGTCGTTCTGCGCCGCGGCGGCCTGCATCAGAAAGCCGCTGCGGAACAGCTCGCCGACCATGGGCTCGAACACGATGTTGATCGCGAAGTACTTCTCCAGGTAGTCGGTCGCGCCGCCGATGGTCTCGACGAGCTCGCGCGTGGGCTGCCAGACCGGGTCTTCCAGCCAGTGCTTCTTGCCGACCTCGGCGTCGAAGCCCGCGATGTCCAGGCCGATGTCGCCCAGGTACAGCGTGAGGTCCTGCGCGAAGCGCAGCTTGTACGACGAATTGGTCAGGATCGTCGTGTTGATCATCTGCGTGTAGCCGTAGCGCTGCGCGTGCATGAGCGCCGTGCCCAGGCCGAACTCCGCATGCTTGTAGGCCCCCAGGTGGCGCTCCAGCACCTTGACCCAGGTCTTGTCCACGCGCGCCGGTGCGCCCGCGCGCCGGCCGTTCTCCACGGCCTGCGTGATCATGCCCACGATGGTGGACTGGCGCTGGTAGTGCGTGCGTTCCCACTCCTCGTCGACCGAGCGGAACACATGCCAGTCGCTGGCGCGCGCGGCGGTCCACTTCTCCGCATAGGTCGGCGTGCCGTCGCCGAAGGAGATGATCCAGTCCTGCAGCAGGTAGCGCTTGGGGTCGGGCTGCACGTCCAGCGTCATGTCCTCGTAGTGCGTGGCCTTGCGCCCCTTGGGCTGGTAGTAGTTGTACTTGCGGCTGTCCCAGCCGGCGAACTTCGCCGAGCCGGCGGCGCCGGAGGGTGTGGCCACGGCTGGGGCTGTGGTGGTGCTCATGAAAGTCTCCTGTGGTGCTCAGTGAACGAGTTCCAGCTGCGTGGTGGCTGGCGTGAATTTGTCGACATAGGTGCGGTCCAGCGCGACGCCCAGGCGCTGCAGCGTGGGCAGCACGGCATCGACCATGGGCGGCGGCCCGCAGGTGTAGGCATCGATCTCGCCGGGCAGCTGCTGCGCGCGCAGCACGCGCTCCAGCGCCTCGTGCACGAAGCCGGTCTCGCCCTCCCACGCGTCTTCCGCCGTGGCCTGCGACAGCACGGGGATGAACGCGAAGTCGCTGAGCTGCTGCGCGATGGCGGCGAACTCCTGCAGGAAGAACAGGTCCTTGCGCGTGCGCGCGCCGTAGAAGAAGCGCACGGGGCGCTGCTCGCCGCTGTGCAGGTGGTCCTGCAGGATGGACCACAGCGGCGACATGCCCGAGCCACCGCCCACGAGCACCATGGGCCCGGGCCGTTCCTCGCGCCGGAAACAGCTGCCGTAGGGGCCCTTCACCACCAGGGCGGTGCCGGGCTGCAGCGTGGTGTCCACGAGCGAGGAGAAGGCGCCGTCCGGGTACTTGCGGATGATGAAGCGCAGCGTGTCGGGCGTGCTCTGCGTGCTGGCCATCGAATACGAGCGCGTCACGCCGGCCTGCGGCACGGTCAGCTCCACGTACTGGCCGGCCCAGAACTTCATGGGCTGCGCGAGCTGCACCTCCAGCAGGCGTGTGTCGTGCGTGAGCGCGGTGACGCTGCGCAGGCTGCCCGCGAATTCCTTGACCGCGATGGAGCGGCGGATCAGGTCCTCGTCGTAGTTCAGCAGTTCCACCGTGAGGTCGCTGAAGGCCTGGGTGCGGCACAGCAGCACATGGCCGCTGTCGCGCTCGTAGTCGGGCAACGCGAAGGTGGAGTAGTCCTCGACCTGCGCATCGCCCTCGAGCAGCACGCATTTGCAGCTGCTGCAGCGGCCTTCGCGGCAGCCATGGGCCACCGCGATGCCCTGGCGGAAGGCGGCGTCGAGCACCCACTCGCCTTCCTCCACTTCCATCTCCACGCCAACCGGCTCGAAGCGCACGGTGTACGTCGTCTTTGCAGACATGGGGTCTCCTGGTTGTGTCCATCGTCCCGCATGCCCGGCCGCCAGCGGCCGGGCGCGGCGTTGCATCAGATCGGCTTGATCTTGAAACCCTTGCGGTACTCGGCGATGTGCTTGTCGCGCGCCTCGGGCGTCATCGCGCGCAGCAGGGTCAGCGGACTCTGGAGCGTGTGGCCCTTGACGTGGTCCAGCGTCCACATGTGCTTGTCATCGAAGCGCAGGTGCGGCTGCGAGACCAGCGTCTTGCCGTCCGAGCGCACGAAGCCCAGGTCCTTGATCGCGTCGGCCAGGTCCCAGCCGTGGTAGCACTCCTCCCACTCGCGCCGACCGCTGAACTTGCCCATGGCGGGCGTGGCGCGGCCCTCGTACTCCTCGGCGAACGCGACCTTGTGGGTCCAGCGGCACAGCTCGGAGCAGTAGGTGTAGAGCTTGCCGTCCACCTCGTCGACCGCCATCTCCTCGCGGATCAGGCAGGGCACCATGCAGCTCCAGCAGCGGTGCGGGTAGACATAGCCGTTCTCCTGGTCGAACAGGATGTTGGTCTCGCCCGGCACGCTCTTTTTCGCATACCACTTCCAGAAGTCGCCGAACTCGGCGTACCAGCCCGGGTATTTGTGCTCGAACCACTCGAAGTCCTTCTCCGTCTGCGCCTCGATGCGCCAGAAGTTGACGGGCCAGCCCACGGCGAAGAACTGCGCGACCTTGTGCACGTAGTTCTTCTTGACGATGCGGTCCCAGGCGGCGCCCACGTCGTCGTGGTGGATCTTCACGCCGTACTTCTCGAGCGGCAGCAGGTAGGTGCGGTAGTAGTCCTCGTAGATCCAGCGGTGCCAGAGTTCGGCGTAGGACTCCTTGTTCTTGTTGCGGTCGGTGGTGCCGTACTCGATGATGGTGCCGATGGCCGCGTCGACGATGGCGTGG
>DATKFT010000074.1:0-5872 GCA_035544335.1 Pseudorhodoferax sp. | reverse complement strand
GCTCGAGCGCCAGCGCGCGCCCCAGCCCCTCGACCGCGCTGTTGCAGGCTGCGTAGGCGGCGGCCCCATTGACCGGGCGCGCGCCGGCCGCACCCGACATCAGCACGATGGACGCCTGCGGCCGGAGTCTGGGCAGGGCCTGTTGCACCGCCCAGTACTGGCCCCAGAACTTGCTGCGGAACGGGCTCTCGGCCGTGGTGTCGTCGATCGCGTCGATGGCGCCCAGCGCATAGGAAGCGCCGGGCGTGAACAAATGGTCGAGCGCAGGCGCGGCGGCGAAGAAGGCGGCGATGGTGGCCTTGTCCGTCACGTCCAGCAGCTGCCCGCCGGCCCGCGGCCCCAGCCGCGCGAGCGCTGCGGCCAGCCGCTCGGGCGAGCGCCCGCCGATCCACACGCTGCCGCCCTGCGCCACCACGCCCTGCGCGACCTGCAATCCGATGCCCGATGTGCCGCCCACGATGGCGACGACCTGCTGGCTGAACATCTGCGTTCCCTGAATGCGCCTGGAGCTACAGGCGTGAGGCCATGCTATGGGGACCAGCTGCCTGGATAAATACCGGCAAGAGCCACATCGACGGGAAAATCATTCCCCAATGCAGCCCAAGCCCTCCTCCGACCGCACGGCCCTGCCGATGCTGCCCAACGACCATTTCGGCCACATCCGCGCGTTCGTGGAGACCGCGCACGCCGGCAGCTTCACGGCCGCGGCCGAGCGGCTGGGCCTGTCGCGCTCGGCCGTGGGCAAGGCCGTCACGCGGCTCGAGGCGCGGCTGGGTGTGCGCCTGCTGCTGCGCAGCACACGCAGCCTGGCGCTGACCGACGAGGGCCAGGACTACCTGGCCCGCTGCACGCGCGCGTTCGACGAACTGGCGGCGGCCGATGCCGAGCTCGCGGCGCGCCGCGGCCAGCCCACGGGCACGGTGCGCATCGCGCTGCCCGTGCTGTTCGGCCGCCAATGGGTGGTGCCCGTGCTGCTGGCCCTGCAAGAACGGCACCCGGGCCTGCGCCTGCAGCTGGGCTTTTCCAACCGGCGTGCCGACCTGCTGGACGAACGGCTCGATCTGGCCGTGCGCATCGGCGTGCTGCCCGACCATGCCGAGCTCGTGGCGCGTGCGCTCGGGCAGCAGCAGACCGTGCTGTGCGCCGCGCCGGCCTACCTGGCCGCGCGCGGCCAGCCGGCCACCCCGGCTGCGCTGGCCGCCCATGCGGGCATCGCGGGCCCGGCGGCGCCGCTGCGCTGGGCGCTGGCCGATGTGCGCGGCCAGGTGCAGACACCCACGGTGCCCAGCCGCCTGCACCTGGACGACACGGGCGCCATGCTGGACGCGGCGCTGGCCGGCCACGGCATCGCCCTGCTGCCGCGCTGGATGGTGGCCGCGCACCTGCAGCAGGGCACGCTCGCGGCCGTGCTGCCTGCATGGTCGGGGCCCAGCCTGCCCATCCACGCGGTGTGGCCCGGCGGCGGCGCGCTGCCGCTGCGCGTGCGCGTGGTCGTGGACGCGCTGGTCGGCGCGTTCCAGGCGCAGGCGCCCTGGGACACGGCCTGACGCGGCCTGACGCGGTTCAGAGGCCGCACTTGAGGCTCAGCGCCGGCTTGCGTGCCGCGCCGCAGGGGCTCCACCACAGGCTGCCCACCGTGGCGCGGCAGCGCCTGTCGAACAGGAGCCCGCGGTGTCCGCGCTCACCCTGGCAGGTTCAGCGGCCGACCATGTTCGCGGCCACCACCCACTGGTCGAACTGCTCGCCCGTGACGTGGCCCGAGGCGATGGCGGCCTCGCGCAGGCTCAGGCCTTCCTTGTGGCCCTTCTTGGCGATGGCGGCGGCCTTGTCGTAGCCGATGTGCGGGTTCAGCGCGGTGACCAGCATCAGCGACTGCTCGACCAGGTGGGCGATGCGGTCCAGGTTGGGCTCGATGCCGACCGCGCAGTTGTTGTTGAAGCTGACCATGCCGTCGGCCAAGAGGCGCACGCTCTGCAGGAAGTTGTGGGCCACGACAGGGCGGAACACGTTGAGCTCGAAGTTGCCCGAGGCGCCGCCGATGTTGATGGCCACGTCGTTGCCGAACACCTGCGCGGCCAGCATGGTCACGGCCTCGCTCTGCGTCGGGTTGACCTTGCCCGGCATGATGGACGAGCCGGGCTCGTTCTCGGGGATGCTCAACTCGCCGATGCCGCTGCGCGGGCCGCTCGCGAGCCAGCGCACGTCGTTGGCGATCTTGTTCAGGCTGGCGGCCAGGGTCTTGAGCGCGCCGTGCGCATGCACGAGCGCGTCCTGCGAGGCCAGCGCCTCGAATTTGTTGGGCGCCGTCACGAACGGCAGGTCCGTGATGCTGGCGAGCTCCTTGGCCACGCCCTCGGCATAGCCCTTGGGCGCGTTCAGGCCCGTGCCCACGGCCGTGCCGCCCAGCGCCAGTTCATAGAGGTGCGGCAGCGCGGCCTGCACATGCTTCTTGCCGTGCTCGAGCTGCGCGACCCAGCCCGAGATCTCCTGGCCCAGCGTGAGCGGCGTGGCGTCCTGCAGGTGCGTGCGGCCGATCTTGACGATGTGGTCGAAGGCCTTGGCCTTGGCATCCAGCGTGGCCTGGAGCAGGTCGATGGCCGGCAGCAGCCTGTTCGTGAGCGCGTCGACCGCAGCCACGTGCGAGGCCGTGGGGAACACGTCGTTGGACGACTGGCTCTTGTTCACGTCGTCGTTGGGATGCACGAGCCGGCCCTCGCCGCGCTCGCCGCCCAAGAGCTCGCTGGCGCGGTTGGCGATGACCTCGTTGAGGTTCATGTTGGTCTGCGTGCCCGAGCCGGTCTGCCAGACCACGAGCGGGAACTCGTCCGGGTGCTTGCCCGCGACGACCTCCTGCGCGGCAGCCACGATGGCTTCCTTCTTCTTCGCGTCCAGCAGGCCCAGCGCGTGGTTCACGGTGGCCGAGGCCTGCTTGACCTGGGCCAGCGCCCGGATGATCTCGCGCGGCTGGCGCTCGCCCGAGATGTCGAAGTTCTGCAGCGAGCGCTGCGTCTGCGCACCCCACAGCTTGTCGGCCGGCACCTCGATGGGGCCAAAGGTGTCGCGCTCGGTACGGGTCGTCATGGCATTTTCCTCAGACAAGAACAATTCTCATTTTAGGCGGCGCCGGCCTGCGCTTGCCGCCCCACCTGTGCAGTGCGCCACAAGGGTGCCGGCGCGCCCCGCGAGGACCACACCATGCCATGGGCGTCCGGCGCCGTCACGCCGCGGGCTGCGCGGCCCTGGCGAGCCAGGGGACAGGCCGCCCCCGCGCAGCGTCAGAGCTTGAAGGCGTCCACCGTCTGCTGCAGCTGGCGCGCCTGCTGCGCCAGCGCGGTCGTGGCCTGGGCGGCCTGCTGCACGAGCGCCGCGTTCTGCTGCGTGGCGCTGTCCATGCCGGCCACGGCCTGGTGCAGCTGCTCGACGCCGGCACGCTGCTCGGCCGAAGCGCTCGAGATCTCGCCCAGCACCGCCGTGACGCCGCGCACGGACTGCACGACCTGCGCCATGGTGCGGCCCGCCTGGCCGACCAGGCCCGCGCCACTCTCGACCTGGCGCACCGACTCGCCGATCAGGTCCTTGATCTCGTGCGCCGCGCTGGCGCTGCGCTGGGCCAGCGCACGCACCTCGCTGGCCACCACCGCGAAACCACGGCCCTGCTCGCCGGCCCGCGCGGCCTCCACGGCCGCGTTCAGCGCGAGGATGTTGGTCTGGAACGCGATGCCATCGATCACGCCGATGATGTCGGCGATCCGGCGCGAGCTGCCGCTGATGGCCTCCATGGTCGCCACGACCTGCTCGACCACCTGGCCGCCCTGCTGCGCGACCTCCGAGGCGCCGACCGCCATCGCGCTGGCCGATTGCGCGCGCTCGGCGTTCTGCCGCACGGTGGCCGTGAGTTGCTCCACGCTGGCCGCCGTCTGCTGCAGCGAGGCGGCCTGCCCCTCGGTGCGCTGCGACAGGTCGTTGTTGCCGCCGGCCAGTTCGCGCGAGGCCAGCGCGATCGAGGCGGTCGACTGCTTGATGTCGCCGACCAGGTCGGTCAGCGTGTCTTCCATGGTGCCCAGCGCGCCGAGCAGCCGGCCGAACTCGCCCGTGCGCTCGGTCGAGAAGTCCTGGCTCAGGTCGCCCGCGGCCACGGTCTCGGCGATCGCGGTCGCCTCGCCCAGCGGCGTGACGATGCTGCGCCGTAGCCCCCAGGCCAGCACCGCGCCGGCCGCCACGGCGAGCAGCGCCAGACCCCAGAGCCAGGACTGCAGCCCCGCCTGCGCGTGCTGGCCGGCCCCCGCGGCATCCAGCTGCCCCAGGCGCGACGAGCCCAGCCAGGCGATCGCCATGGCCAGTCCCGATGGAATCAAAAAAGCAGCGTAAAGCCGCGTGCCAACCGTCCAGTGGTTCCAGTGCATGGCGGGTGTCTTCTCCTGTTTTGTCGTTGTCCGCACAATCGGATACTGATTGGAATACCCAATTGAAAACCAATCGCGGCGCATCATAGTGGCTGCGCCTGGGCGTCCGGACCGCCCGCACCGGGCGGGGCGATAATTCCGGCCGCCTCCCACAACGATCTCCCCACGACGACATGAGCACGACCATCCAGCAGGCCGACCTGATCGAATCGATCGCTGCCGCGCTGCAGTACATCAGCTACTACCACCCCACCGACTACATCGCCCACCTGGCCCGCGCCTACGACCGCGAGCAAAGCCCCGCGGCCAAGGACGCGATGGCCCAGATCCTGACCAACAGCAAGATGAGCGCCACGGGCCAGCGCCCGATCTGCCAGGACACCGGCATCGTCAACGTGTTCCTGAAGGTGGGCATGGACGTGCGCTGGGGCGGCTTCACGGGCAGCCTGGAAGACGCCATCAACGAAGGCGTGCGCCGCGGCTACAACCACCCCGACAACACGCTGCGCGCCTCGGTCGTGGCCGACCCGCACTTCGCGCGCAAGAACACCAAGGACAACACGCCGGCCGTGATCTTCACCGAGATCGTGCCCGGCAACACCGTGGACATCACGGTCGCGGCCAAGGGCGGCGGCAGCGAGAACAAGAGCAAGATGGTCATGCTCAACCCGAGCGACTCCATCGTCGACTGGGTGCTCAAGACCGTACCGACCATGGGCGCGGGCTGGTGCCCGCCCGGCATGCTGGGCATCGGCATCGGTGGCACGGCCGAGAAGGCGGTGCTGTCGGCCAAGGAGTCGCTGATGGACGACCTGGACATGTACGAGCTGCAGGCCAAGGCCGCGAAAGCCAAGGACGGTGGCGAGAAGCTGACCCAGGTCGAGGAGCTGCGCCTGGAGCTGTTCGAGAAGGTCAACGCGCTGGGCATCGGCGCGCAGGGCCTGGGCGGCCTGACCACGGTGCTGGACGTCAAGATCAAGATGTACCCCACGCACGCGGCCAGCAAGCCCGTGGCCATGATCCCGAACTGCGCGGCCACGCGCCATGCGCACTTCGTGATGGACGGCTCGGGCCCGGTCTACCTCACGCCGCCCAGCCTGGACCTGTGGCCCAAGATCGACTGGGCACCGGACTACAACAAGAGCAGGAAGGTCGACCTCAACACCCTGACCAAGGACGAGGTCGCGAGCTGGAAGCCCGGCGACACGCTGCTGCTGAGCGGCAAGATGCTGACCGGCCGCGACGCCGCGCACAAGCGCATCCAGGACATGCTGGCCAAGGGCGAGAAGCTACCCGTGGACTTCACGAACCGCGTGATCTACTACGTCGGCCCGGTCGACCCGGTCAAGGGCGAGGCGGTCGGCCCGGCCGGCCCGACCACGGCCACGCGCATGGACAAGTTCACCGACATGATGCTGGCCCAGACCGGCCTGATCTCCATGATCGGCAAGTCCGAGCGCGGCCCGGTC
>DATKFT010000073.1:0-1737 GCA_035544335.1 Pseudorhodoferax sp. | reverse complement strand
AGTGCAGGCCGATGAAGCGCTCGGGGTGCGCGCTGGCTTCGGCCAGGCCGGCGATGGGCAGCGTGGAGGTGTTCGACGCGAAGATGCCGCCGGCGGCGAGCTGGGGCTCGGCCTCGGCCGTGACGGCCGCCTTGAGCGCGCGCTGCTCGAACACGGCCTCGATGATGAGCTCGCAGCCCGCCAGGTCCGCCGCATCGGCGGTCGGCACGATGGCCTGCAGCACCGCGTCGCAGCGCTGCTGCGTGACCGTGCCCTTGGCCAGGCGCCTGGCCAGCAGCTTCGCGCTGTGGGCCTTGCCCTGGGCCGCCTGCTCGGCCGTCACGTCCTTGAGCACGGTGGTGATGCCGCGCAGCGCGTTGGCGTAGGCGATGCCGGCGCCCATCATGCCCGCGCCCAGCACGCCGACACGCGTGTGGCGCACGGGCGGCACGCCGGCCGGCCGGCCCTTGTCGGCCTTGATCTCGTTCAGCTGGAAGAAGAAGGTGGAGATCAGGTTCTTGGCCACGGGGCCGGTCGCCAGCTCCACGAAGTGGCGGCTCTCGATGCGGCTGGCGGTGTCGAAGTCGACCACCGCCCCTTCCACGGCGGCCGCGTAGATGGCCAGCGGCGCCGGGTAGCAGCCGCGCGTCTTCTTCATGAGCAGCACCGGCGCGGTGCGCAGGAACACGGTCGAGGCCGGCGCCTGCCCGGTGGCGCCGGGCAGACGCCAGCCCGGGCGGTCCCAGGGCTGGGCGGCCTGCGGATGGGCGGCGATCCACTCGCGCGCCAGCTGGAGCAGCTGCGCGCGGTCCGCGGCCAGGCCGTCGACCAGGCCCAGCGCGAGCGCGCGCTCGGGGTCCAGGCTGGTGCCCTCGGTCAGCAGCGGCATGGCGGCCTGCAGCCCCAGCATGCGCACCAGGCGGACCACGCCGCCGCCGCCCGGCAGCAGGCCCAGGCCGACCTCGGGCAGGCCCAGCGCGAGCGTGGCGTCGGCCAGCGCGAAGCGCGCATGGCAAGCCAGGCACAGCTCGAAGCCGCCGCCCAGCGCCGTGCCGTTGATGGCGGCGACGACGGGCTTGCCGAGCCGCTCGATGCGGCGCAGCGTGGCCTTCATGGCCTCGGCGCGTTCGAACAGGGCCTGCTTCTCGTGCGGGCCCACGGCCAGCAGGCTGTGCAGGTCGCCGCCGGCGAAGAAGGTCTTCTTGCCCGAGCTCAGGACCACGCCCGCGATGCCGGCCTGTTCGGCTTCGAGCCGCTCGGCGACGCGGGCGTAGTCGGCGCGGAACTCCGCGTTCATGACGTTGGCGCTGTGGCCGGGCAGATCGATGGTCAGGGTCACGATGCCCTGGTCGTCTCGGTCGTAGTGGATGCTGCTCATCGGTGCTTCAGACCCGTTCGAAGATGGTGGCGATGCCCATGCCGCCGGCGACACACAGCGTCACCAGGCCCCGGCGCAGCTGGCGGCGTTCGAGCTCGTCGAGCAGGGTGCCGACCAGCATGCCGCCGGTGGCGCCCAGCGGATGGCCCATGGCGATGGCGCCGCCGTTGACGTTGACCTTGCCGGGGTCGACCCGCATCTCCTCGATGAAGCGCAGCACCACGGAGGAGAAGGCCTCGTTGACCTCGATGAGGTCGATGTCCTCGATGGCCAGGCCGGCCTTTTGGAGCGCGAGCCGGGTGGCCGGCGCGGGGCCGCCCAGCATCAGCGTGGGCTCGGTGCCGACCACGCCCACGGAGACCACGCGTGCACGCGGCCTG
>DATKFT010000072.1:0-6241 GCA_035544335.1 Pseudorhodoferax sp. | reverse complement strand
GGGCGACTTCTACGTCGTCAAGGTCATGAGCGGCGGGCGCGCGGCCTCGGTCGTCTCGGCCATCTACGACAACATCTCCACGCTGCTGTTCCCCCATGCGGCCGCCAGCGCCGTGCTGCTGCTGGCGGTGCTCACGGCGCTGATCGCGCTGGTGGGCCGCTTCATCGACGTGCGGCGTGAACTGAGCTCCACCCGGTGAACGCCATGACCGAACTTGCCACACCTTCTCCTGCATTCCCGGTTCCGGCCACCGTCACACGCGCGCAGCGCCGTGCCGACGCCGAGCGCCGGCCCTGGACCTTCTGGCTGCTGTCTGCCGTGTTCTGCGCCTACGTGCTGTTCCTCTACGGCCCCATGCTGTGCATGTACGTGCTGTCCTTCCAGGGGCCGCAGGGCGCGCTGTCGTTCCCGATGCGCGGCGTCGGCACCTACTGGTTCGTGCAGCTCTGGGAGGGCACGACGGGCGACATCGCGGGCGCGGTCTCGCGCTCCATCCCGCTGGCGCTGGCCGTGATGGCCATCACCGTGGTGTTCTCGGTGGCCGCGGGCCTGGGCTTTCGGCGCGGCGTGCGCGGCAGCGGCGCGCTGTTCTACGCGGTGATCGTCGCGCTCACGGCGCCGGGCTATGTGCTGGGCATCGGCATCGGCCTCATGTTCAGCCTGTTCGGCTGGGAGACGCACTGGTTCACGTCGGCACTCGGCGCCCAGCTGTCGTGGACGCTGCCCTTCGGCGTGCTGATCACCTTCGCGGTATTTGGCCGCTTCGACCCGGCCTATGAAGAGGCCGCGCGCGACCTGGGCGCCACGCCGGCGCAGACGCTGCGCCTGGTGGTGCTGCCCATCCTGCTGCCCGGGATCATCGCCATCGCGCTGTTCGGCTTCACGCTGTCCTACGACGAGTACGCGCGCACGCTGCAGACCACGGGGGCGAGCAACACCGTGCCCATCGAGATCTGGAGCATGACGCAGAACGTGACCTCGCCGTCCATCTACGCGCTGGGCACGGTGACCACCGTCATCTCGTTTGCCGTCATCGGCCTGGCGCTGGGCTCCATCGCCTGGATCCAGCGCCGCCGCGCTGCCACCTCCTGAAAGAAGAACCCATGAACACCTCCACCGAAGCCAAGGGCGGCATCGTGCTCGCCGGCGTCAGCAAGCGCTACGCCGACGGCCTGACCGCTGTGCACGGCATCGATCTGCGCATCGAAGCCGGCACCTACTGCTGTCTGCTGGGCCCCAGCGGCTGCGGCAAGACCACCATGCTGCGCATGGTGGCGGGCCACGAGACCGCCAGCGAGGGCGCGGTGCTGATCGACGGCGTCAACGTCACGGGGCTGTCGCCGCGCGAGCGCGGCACGGCCATGATGTTCCAGAACTACGCGCTGTTCCCGCACCTGTCGGTGCGCGAGAACGTGGCCTTCGCCTTGCGCACGCGCGGCGTGGACAGGGCGCAGCGCCTGCGCGAGGCCGACAAGGTCATCGCGCAGGTGCAGCTCACGGCCCTGGCCGACCGGCTGCCAGCGCAGCTCTCGGGCGGGCAGCAGCAGCGCGTGGCGCTGGCGCGCGCCATCATCATGCGGCCCAAGGTGCTGCTGCTGGACGAGCCGCTGTCGGCGCTCGACGAGTTCCTGCGCCTGCAGATGCGCGGCGAGTTGCGTGCCATGCAGCGCGCGCTGGGCATCACCTTCATCCATGTCACGCACACGCAGCTGGAGGCCATCGCCGTGGCCGACCAGGTGGTGGTCATGGAGAAGGGCCGCATCGCGCAGTCGGCCACGCCGCAGGAGATCTATGCGCGGCCGGCGACCGAGTACGTGGCGCAGTTCATCGGCGGGCAGAACGTGCTGCGCGGCGTGGTGCGCGCTGTGCAGGGCGGCGCCGCCACGCTGGACGGCGCGCAGGGCGCCACCTTCGTGGTGCCGGTGGCGCGGCCGGCCGCGGTGGGCCAGCGCCTGGCGTTCGCGGTGCGGCGTGACCGCATGGGGGTGCAGCCCGCGCCCACCCTGCCTGCCGCCGCCACGAACGCGGTGCACGGCAGCGTGACCGAGCTGGAGTACCAGGGCACCTACATGAAGGTCACGGTGGCGCTGGACGAGATCGGCGCCGCCGCCTGCGTGGTCTTCGTCGAAGAGCGCGCCTTCTTCCGCCAGCCCGTGGCCGTGGGCCAGCGCGTGGCCTGCCACTGGGCCGCCGACGAGGCGCATGGCCTGGCCGCCTGACGCATCCCCTTTCCGTTCCAACCAACCCAGGAGTGATTCCGCCATGCAAGACTATGACATCTTCGAACTCGGCGACGTGGTGCTGCAGTCGAAGAAGACGCTGCGCAACGCCAAACTGGCCTACAAGACCTATGGCACGCTGAACGCGGCCAAGGACAACGTGATCGTCTACCCGACCTGGTACTCGGGCCAGCACTACGAGAACGAGTGGCTGATCTGCGCCGGCAAGGCGCTGGACCCGGCCAAGTACTTCATCATCATCCCCAACATGCTGGGCAACGGCCTGTCGACCTCGGCCAGCAATACGCCGGCGCCCTCGAACGCGGCGCGTTTCCCGAACGTCACGGCCTACGACAACGTGCGCCTGCAGCACCGGCTGGTGACCGAGAAGTTCGGCATCACGAAGATCAAGCTCGTGACCGGCTGGTCGATGGGCGCGCTGCAGACCTACCACTGGGGCGCGCTGTACCCGGACATGGTGGAGCGCATCCTGCCGTTCCAGGGATCGGCCAAATGCTCGCGCCACAACTTCGTGTTCCTGGAAGGCGCCAAGGCCGCGCTGATGGCGGATGCCGCGTTCAAGGACGGCTGGTACGACGCCAAGCCCGACAAGGGCCTGCGCGCTTTCGGCCGCGTCTACGCGGGCTGGGGCTTCTCTCAGGCCTTCTACCGCCAGAACCTGGACATCGAGGCCATGGGTTACGCCTCGCTGGAGGATTTCCTCGTGAACTTCTGGGAGGGCCTGTTCCTGGAGCGCGACCCCAACAACCTGCTGACCATGCTGTGGACCTGGCAGAACGGCGACATCAGCAACAACGAGCTGTTCAACGGCGATTTCAAGAAGGCGCTGGGCGCCATCAAGGCCAAGGCCATCGTGATGCCGGCCTCCACCGACCTGTACTTCCCGCCCGAGGACAACGTGTTCGAGGTCGAGCACATGCCCAACGCCGAGCTGCGCGTGGTCGACACGGTCTGGGGCCACTTCGCGGGCGGGCCCGGCACCAGCCCGGCCGACATCCAGGTGCTGGACGATGCGCTCAAGGAGCTTCTGGCCACGCCTGTGGGCTGAAGGTCGCCGACCGGCCTGCCGCAGCGCCAGCGCCGGCTTGTGGTGCAGGCTGCGCGCAAGCGTCCGGTCGGAAGGGCCATGGCGCCGGCATCCACCTGCCAGCGCAGGGCGTGCCCTGCGCCGTCCGGCGCTGCGCTGCCGCATACGCCGCCTGGCGTATAGGCCCGCCCTGGGGTTCTCCCTAGGATCGCTCCCAAGGTCAGACATCGCCCACCCGGCCGTCGGACCGGACCGATCCAACCACCAACGGGAGCACTCCGAATGCACGCACGCTTCACCCTGAAGGCCACCGCTCTGGCCACCCTGGCCTTCGCCCTGGCCGGCCTGGCCGCCGTTCCCGCCCACGCACAGGACACCATCAAGGTCGGCGTGCTGCACGCGCTGTCCGGCACCATGGCCATCTCGGAGACGGCGCTCAAGGACATGGCCCTGATGACCATCGAGGACATCAATGCCAAGGGCGGCGTGATGGGCAAGAAGCTCGAGCCCGTGGTGATCGACACGGCTTCCAACTGGCCGCTGGCCGCCGAGAAGGCCAAGCAGTTGATCGGCCAGGACAAGGTGGCCGTGACCTTTGGCTGCTGGACCTCGGTCTGCCGCAAGTCGGTGCTGCCGGTCTACGAGGAGAACAACGCGCTGCTGTACTACCCCGTGCAGTACGAGGGCGAGGAGCTGTCCAAGAACGTGTTCTACACGGGCGCGGCACCGAACCAGCAGGCCATTCCCGCCGTGGAATACCTGATGGGCAAGGAAGGCGGCTCGGCCAAGCGCTGGGTGCTGCTGGGCACCGACTACGTCTACCCGCGCACGGCCAACAAGATCCTGCGCGCGTTCCTGAAGTCCAAGGGTGTGGCGGACGCCGACATCATGGAAACCTACACGCCGTTCGGCCACAGCGACTACCAGACCATCGTCGCCGACATCAAGAAGTTCAGCACGGGCGGCAAGACGGCCGTGGTCTCCACGATCAACGGCGACTCCAACATCCCGTTCTACAAAGAACTGGGCAACGCCGGCCTGTCGGCCAAGACCGTGCCCGTGGTGGCCTTCAGCGTGGGCGAGGAAGAGCTGCGTGGCCTCGATCCCAAGCCGCTGGCCGGCCACCTGGCCTCGTGGAACTACTTCATGAGCGTCAAGAACCCGACCAACACGGCCTGGATCAAGCAATGGAGCGACTACGCCAAGGCCAAGAAGCTGCCCGGCCAGTCCACCAAGCCGCTGACCAACGACCCGATGGAAGCCACCTACGTCGGCATCCACATGTGGAAGCAGGCCGTGGAGAAGGCCAAGTCCACCGACACCGACAAGGTCATCGCCGCCATGGCCGGCCAGACCTTCAATGCGCCCAGCGGCTTCACGCTGACCATGGACGCCAAGAACCACCACCTGCACAAGCCCGTGCTGATCGGCGAGATCCGCCCGGACGGCCAGTTCAACGTGGTCTGGCGCACCAAGGCCCCGGTCAAGGCGCAGCCCTGGAGCCCCTTCATCGAAGGCAACGACAAGAAGAAGGACGAGCCCGAGAAGAAGTGAGCGGCTCCACCTGGCGCCACACATGAGAAGGGGCCGCGCGCCCCTTCTTTCACATCCAGAACACCAACATCAGGGGGTTGCCTTGCGAACATGGATCCGCACGCTGGCCACGGCGCTGGCGCTGTTCGGCGCTGTCGCCTCGGCGCACGCGCTGACCAACGAGGCCGCATTGGCCATGGCCTCGGGCACGTCGTCCGAGCGCATCGAGGCCATCACGGCCGCCGTCATCGAGGCCGTGGAGAAGGGCGACGCGAAGACCGAAGCCTTCCTGCAGGCGCTGTCCGACGACAGCGTGCGCTTCACGGCCGACAAGGTCTTCGTCATGCAGGGCGACAAGGGCCACGACCCGGTGACGGGTGCGGAAGTGGCGGTGCCCGCGGATGCCGAGGACGTGGTCAACAACAACCTGATGCGCAGCGAGCTCGACGTAGCGCTGGCCGCGCTGCAGCTGCGCAGCGAGGACACCACGGTGCGCGCCGGCGCCGCACGTGCGCTGGCCGGCGCGCCGTCCGAGGCGCGGCTGCCGCTGCTCGACAAGGCGCTGGCCACCGAGAAGGACGCCGGCATCCGCGAGCAGCTGGCGCTGGCACGGGCCGGTGGCCTGCTGGGGAGCGAAGACCCGGCCAAGCGCCTGGCCGCCGCCGCCACCTTGGCCGAGAACAAGCGCCCGGCCACCAAGCTGCTGCTCAACGAGCGGCTGGCCGAGGAGCAGGACCCGGCCGTCAAGAAGGCCATCGTGGCGGCGATTGCCAGCATCGACGCCGGCCTGGTCTGGGGCGAGCGCCTGGGCCAGGCCTTCACGGGCGTGAGCCTGGGCTCCATCCTGTTGCTGGTGGCGCTGGGCCTGGCCATCACCTACGGCCTGATGGGCGTGATCAACATGGCGCACGGCGAGCTCATGATGATCGGTGCCTACGCCACCTACGTGGTGCAGGGCCTGTTCCAGAAGTACCTGCCGGGCGCCTTCGACGCCTACCTGATCGCCGCCATTCCGGCGGCCTTCCTGGCCTCGGCGCTGGTCGGCGCGATCCTGGAGCGCGGCGTGATCCGTTTCCTGTACGGCCGGCCGCTGGAGACGCTGCTGGCCACCTGGGGCATCAGCCTGGTGCTCATGCAGCTCGTGCGCTCGACCTTCGGCGCGCAGAACGTGGCCGTGGAAAGCCCGTCCTGGATGAGCGGCGGCGTGCAGCTGCTGCCCAACCTCGCGCTGCCCTGGAACCGCGTGCTCATCATCGTGTTCGCGCTGCTGGTGCTGGGCGCCGTGGCCTGGCTGATCGGCCGCACGCGGCTGGGCCTGTTCGTGCGCGGTGTGACGCAGAACCGTCCGATTGCCTCCTGCATGGGCGTGAACACCGCGCGCATCGACACCTACGCCTTCGCGCTGGGCTCGGGCATCGCGGGCCTCGCGGGCTGCGCGCTG
>DATKFT010000071.1:0-13199 GCA_035544335.1 Pseudorhodoferax sp. | reverse complement strand
CGGCGGCCTTCGGGCTGTCGGTCTACCTGCTGTGGCAAAGCGTCGGCCATGCCGGCCACGGCGAAGAACCCCACCTGTACTTCGAGGCCTCGGCGGCGGTCATCACGCTGGTGCTGCTCGGCAAATGGCTGGAGCAGCGCGCCAAGCGCCAGACCACGGACGCCATCCGCGCGCTGAACGCGCTGCGGCCGACCCAGGCCCGCGTGCGGCGCGATGACGTGGAGCAGGACATCGCGGTGGAGCAGCTCGTCGTGGGCGATCTCGTGCTCGTGCGGCCGGGCGAGCGCATCGCCGTCGACGGCGAGGTCGTGGAAGGCCAGAGCCACGTGGACGAATCGCTGCTGACCGGCGAAAGCCTGCCCGTGGCCAAGGATGTCGGCGACCGTGTGACCGGCGGCGCCATCAACGCCGAAGGCCTGCTCGCGGTGCGCACGCTGGCCGTGGGCGCCGAGACCACCTTGTCGCGCATCGTGCGCATGGTCGAGTCCGCGCAGGCCACCAAGGCGCCGATCCAGCGCCTGGTGGACAAGGTCAGCGCGGTCTTCGTGCCCGTGGTGCTCGTGATCGCGCTGGCCACGCTGGCCGGCTGGGTGCTGGCCACCGGCGACTGGGAGCGCGCGCTGATCAACGCGGTCGCCGTGCTGGTCATCGCCTGCCCCTGCGCGCTGGGCCTGGCCACGCCGACCGCGATCATGGCCGGCACGGGCGTGGCCGCGCGGCACGGCATCCTGATCAAGGACGCGCAGGCGCTGGAAGTGGCGCATGCCGTCACGCTGGTGGCCTTCGACAAGACCGGCACGCTGACCGAGGGCAAGCCCGCGCTGGCCGCGGTGCGACCGGCCGCCGGGGTCGCCACCGAGGACGTGCTGCGCCAGGCCGCCGCGCTGCAGGCCGCCAGCACGCACCCGCTGGCGCTGGCCGTGCTCGAGGGCGCGCGTGCGCAGGACCTGGCGCTGCCCGCCGTGCAGGACGCGCGCGCGCTGCCAGGCCGCGGGGTCGAGGGTCGCGTCGAGGGCCGATTGCTCGCGCTGGGCAGCACGCGGCTGCTGCGCGAGCGTGGCATCGATGCCGGCGCGCTCGCAGCGCAGGCCGAGCAGCTCGAGCGCGAGGGCCGCACCGTGTCCTGGCTCATGGGCGAGGACGGCCGGCTGGCGGGCCTGCTGGCCTTCGGCGACACCATCAAGCCCTCGGCACGCGCCGCCGTCGCGCGGCTGCGCGAACTCGGCGTGCAGACGCTGATGCTGACCGGGGACAACCAGGGCGCGGCGGCCGCTGTCGCGCGCGAGCTCGGCATCACGCGCGTGCAGGCCGAGATGCTGCCGGACGACAAGGCCGGCGTGGTGCAGCGCGAACGCGCGGCCGGCCAGGTCGTGGCCTTCGTCGGCGACGGTCTCAACGACGGCCCGGCGCTGGCCGCGGCCTCCTGCGGCTTCGCAATGGCCGGCGGCGCCGACGTGGCGACCGAGGCGGCCGGCGTCACGCTGATGCGCGGCGACCTGCGCCTGGTGGCCGATGCGCTGGACCTGTCGCGCCGCACCACGGCCAAGATCCGCCAGAACCTGTGGTGGGCCTTCGGCTACAACGCGCTGGGCATCCCGCTGGCCGCCCTGGGCCTGCTGAGCCCCGTGATCGCCGGCGGCGCCATGGCCCTGAGCAGCGTGAGCGTGGTCGGCAATGCGCTGACGCTGCGGCGCTGGCGCGGTATGGCACAACAGCAGGACGCGGCCCCGCACGCCGCGCCCGCAGCTCTGGGTGAAAGGAGCCCCGCATGATGAACATCGGCCAGGCCGCCAAGGCCTCTGGCGTTTCCGCCAAGATGATCCGCCACTACGAAAGCGTCGCGCTGTTCCCCGAGGCGCAGCGCACCGAAGGCGGCTACCGGCTGTACGGCGACAAGGAGATCGCCACGCTGCGCTTCATCCGCCACTCGCGCGACCTGGGCTTTTCGATCGAGCAGATCCGCGAGCTGCTGGGCCTGTGGTGGGACCGCAAGCGCCCCAGCCGCCAGGTCAAGGCGCTGGCCCAGGCCCACCTCGCCGAGCTGGACGCCAAGCTGGCCGAGCTGCAGGCCATGCAGTCCACGCTGCGGCACCTGGTGCACTGCTGCCAGGGCGACGACCGGCCCGACTGCCCCATCATCGACTCGCTGGCCGCGCCGGGGGCCGCCCTGGACGCCCGGCCCGCTGCCGAACAGAACACCGCCCCGCCACACCGCCGCTGAAGCAGCGCGCCCGCACGCGCCTGCAAGCACCTGCACGCGCCCCATCCCCACCTCCAAGGAACATCCATGCAACGACGAGACACCCTGCACGCCGCCACGGCCCTCGCGCTGGCCGCCGCCGGCCTGGGCGCGCAGGCCGCGGGGGCAGCCCCTGCAGCACCCGCACCCGCACCCGCACCCGCGCCCGCCACCGCCGCCCCCCCCACGGCCGAGGTCTACAAGACCCCCACCTGCGGCTGCTGCGGCGCCTGGGTCGACCACCTGCGGGCGGCCGGCTTCACGGTACGCGTGCACGAGGTCGACGACATGGCGCCCGTGCGCAGCCGGCTCGGCATGCCCGCCGCGCTGGCCAGCTGCCACACGGCCCGCATCGGCGACTACGTGGTCGAAGGCCATGTGCCGGCCGCGGACATCCGCCGGCTGCTGGCGTCCAACATCGTCGCGCTGGGCCTGGCCGTGCCGGGCATGCCGATCGGCTCGCCCGGCATGGAGATGGGCCCGCGGCTGGACCCCTACGAGGTGCTGCTGGTCGAGCGCGGCGGCCGCACGCGCGTGTTCTCGCGCTACCCCAGGTCCTGAAGCACTCAGCCGCTGCGCAGCAGGGCCTGCGCGAGCGGCAGCGCCAGCGTCTGCAGCACATCGCCCGCGCGCGGCAGCCTGTCCAGCACCGAGGCATCGGCCACGTACAGCCCGGCCAGGCCGTGCACGGCCAGCTGGGCGTCGACCACGTCCCGCGGCCCCTCGCCGCGCAGGCAGCCCCCCGCCAGGCCCGGGCCGGGCTCGGCCCGCTCGCGCAGCTGGCCTTCCAGCGCCAGCGCGCCCATGGCCGCCTGCCAGGGCCGGCCGGCCCGCAGGCCCTGCGCGGCCGGCCAGGGCAGCAGCGCGCGCACGGCCTGCGCCAGCGCGTCCGCGTCCTCGCGCTCGCTGAGCAGGTCCGGATCGGGCAGCGGCGCCTGGTAGGGGTCCTTGCCCTGCAGGCGCAGGCGGCCGCGGCTGGCCGGCTGTTCCAGCACGAGCAGCACCGCATCGCGCAGGCGCTGCAGCCGCACGCCGGCCGCCAGCGGCGCGGCCGGCAGCTCGGCCAGGGAACGGCGCCGCAGGGCCGCCAGCACGCCGAGGCGCAGCGCCAGCCGCAGCTGGACCGGCGCCTGCAGCCCCAGCCCTACCCCAGGCACATCGTGCTGCGTGGCCACGCCCTGGGCAACGAGCTGCGCGTGCGGCCCGATGCCCGAACGCAGCAGCAGCAGCGGGGACTGCGGCGCGCCGCCGCACAGCACCACGGCGCGGCCGGCGTGCAGCTGCTGCACGAGGCCGCCATGGTGGAACTCGACCCCCACCGCACGGCGTGCGCGCAGCAGCACACGCACGGCCAGCGCGTCGGTGAACACGCGCAGGTTGGCAGCAGAGTGCACCGCCTGGGCGTCGGCGCCCCAGGCCTGGGCGCCGCCCAGGCCCCTGCCCGACAGCAGCGTCACCGCACGGCCATTGAGGCCGGGCTGCGCCTGCGTGGGCAGCGGCCAGCCCGGGCGCGGCCGGCGCGACGACACCGGCGGCCCGGCCTCGACCAGGCCGACCTGCACGGCCGGCTCGGCCGCCAGCGCCAGGGCCAGGCCCAGACCGACCCGGCCGCCACCCACCACGAGGAAGTCGAACATTTATGATGCTGCGATGCAGCAGGTCCCGCACGGGCCCGCCTGCTCGCGGCGAGCATACCCAAGCAGCCCCATGCGTCCGCGGCGCATCCCTTCTTCCGTCGTCTTCACAGGAGTTCCCCCAATGAGCAACCCCATCCGCACCGTCGGCATCATCGGCGCCGGCACCATGGGCAACGGCATCGCGCAGGCCTGCGCCACGAGCGGCATCGCCGTGGTCATGGTCGACATCTCGGACGCCGCCGTGCAAAAGGGCCTGGCCACCGTGGCCGGCAGCCTGGACCGGCTGATCAAGAAGGACAAGCTCACGGCCGCCGACAAGGACGCCGCGCTGGCCCGCATCACGACGAGCACCAACTACGCCGACCTGGCCGCCGCCCAGCTCGTGATCGAGGCCGCGACCGAGAACTACGAGCTCAAGCTCAAGATCCTGAAGCAGGCCGAAAGCGTGCTGCCGCCCGAGACGCTGATCGCGTCCAACACCTCCTCGATCAGCATCACCAAGATGGCGGCCGCGACCAGCCGGCCCGACAAGTTCATCGGCATGCACTTCTTCAACCCGGTGCCCATGATGGCGCTGGTGGAGATCATCCGCGGCCTGCAGACCAGCGACGACACGCATGCCGCCGTGCACGCGCTCGCGCTGGCGCTGGGCAAGTCGCCGATCACGGTGAAGAACGCGCCGGGCTTCGTGGTCAACCGCATCCTCGTGCCCATGATCAACGAGGCCTTCTTCGTGCTGGCCGAGGGCCTGGCCACGCCTGAGGACATCGACGCCGGCATGAAGCTGGGCTGCAACCAGCCGATCGGCCCGCTGGCGCTGGCCGACATGATCGGCCTGGACGTGTGCCTGGCCGTCATGAACGTCTACCTCGAGGAGTACGGCGACAGCAAGTACCGCCCCTGCCCGCTGCTCAAGGAAATGGTGGCCGCGGGCCGCCTGGGCCGCAAGACCGGGCGCGGCGTGTATGTGTACTGACCACCCCGTTCGGCTGGCGCACTGCACGTAGCCGGCCGATCCCCCTCCAGGGACGCCGCCAGCGGCCGGGCAGCGCCCGCCCCGCGGCGTCTGCTGGCATGGCCTGCTCCGCGGCCTTCGGCACCGTGGCGTGCGGGCATAGGCGACGGAGAGCCGCAACCGGAGACACCAGAATGACGCAGACAAGCAGCACCCCGGCCGAAGGCCGCATCGTGACCGAGCAGCGCGGCCACATCCTGTTGATCGGCATCGACCGCCCGGCCAAGCGCAACGGCTTCACGCCGGCCATGCAGCAGCAGCTGGCCGAGGCCTACACGCGGCTGGACGACGAGCCTGCGCTGCGCGTGGGCGTGCTGCACGCGCTGGGCGCGCACTTCACGGCCGGGCTGGACCTGCCCAGCTTCGCGCCGCTGATGCAGCGCGGCGAAAAAGCCATTCCCGACGGCCTCGTCGACCCGCTGGACCTGGGCCTGCCGCAGTACCGGCGCCGCACCAAGCCCATGGTGGTGGCCGTGCAGGGCATCACCTACACGCTGGGCATCGAGCTCATGCTGGCGACCGACATCGTGGTGGCGGCCGACGACTGCCGCTTCTCGCAGCTGGAGGTGCAGCGCGGCATCATGGCCACGGGCGGCGCCACGCTGCGCATGGCCGAGCGCGCTGGCGCGGGCAATGCGCTGCTGCACCTGCTGACGGCCGATGTGTTCGACGCGGCCGAGGCGCTGCGGCTGCACTTCGTGCAAAAGCTGGTGCCGGCGGGAACGCAACTGGACGAGGCGCTGCGCATCGCCGAGGCCATCGCGGCACAGGCGCCACTCGCGGTGGTGGCCACGCGGCTCAACGTGCGCCAGGCCCTGGAACAAGGTCCGCTGGCCGCCGCCGCCGAATTCAGCGCGGTGCAACAGCGCCTGGCCAACAGCGCGGATGCGGCCGAGGGCGTGCGCGCCTTCGTCGAGAAGCGGCCTGCGCGCTTCGAGGGCGGCTGAGCCGCGCCTGCGGGCTCGCGTGGGCCCGCGCCCGCGCTGTCGGAAAAGTTGGCAAGCCGCTGCGCGCGCCGCGCGCAGGCCGGGCCAGGCGCGCCGTCCATCGCGCGCCAAGTGCCTGAATTTCCGAAGGAATGCCGCAACCGCCCGGCCACAGGGCGCAGAAGTTGCTTGTGCGCCGCTCCCACTTCGGGAGACATCCATGCTGCGACTGCCTCTTCTTGCTGCGCTGGTGGCCATGCTGGGCCTTGGCGCGCCGGCCAGCCAGGCCGAACCCGTGCGCTACCGTGCCGCGCTGCAGCCGGAGAGCGCAGGCGCCACGGGCACGGGCTCGGTCGATGTGCTGTACGACCCGATCGCGCACACGCTGCAGGTGCTGGCCAGCTGGAGCGGCCTGTCCGGCAGCACGACGGTCGCGCACATCCATTGCTGCACCGCAGCGCCAGCGACCGTGGGCGTGGCCGTCACGCCGTCCACGCTGCCGGGCTTTCCCACGGGCACCGACACGGGCAGCTACACCTCGCCGCTGCTCGATCTGGGCGCCGCCTCCACCTACACGGCCAGCTTCGTCACCAATGCCGCGGGCGGTGTGCTCGGCGACGCCGAGGAAGCGCTGATCGCAGGCTTGGACGCGGGCATGGCCTACTTCAACGTCCACACCACGGCCTTCCCGGCCGGCGAGATCCGCGGATTCCTGCGGGCTGCGCAGGTGCCCGAGCCCGGCACGCTGCTGCTCGTGGCGCTGGGCCTGGGCGCGCTGGCCTGGCGCTGGCACAGGGAGGCCAGGCGCACCGCCTGCGCACGGCCCCCAGGCCGGCGCCAGAGCTGACAGCGCACCGGCCACAGCGCGCGCAGGGCAGGCGGCGCGCGGCCGGCACTGGCCACATACTGTGCGGCCCTCACCGGAGAACCGCATGCGCCCGACCACCCAGCAGCAACGCGCCACCTTCCACGCCCTGCACCGCCAGGGCTGCTTCGTGATCCCCAACCCCTGGGACACGGGCAGCGCACGCTACCTCGCCAGCCTGGGATTCCAGGCGCTGGCCACGACCAGTTCGGGCCACGCCTGGTCCCAGGCGCGTGCCGATGGCGCGATGCCGCGCGAGGCCGTGCTGGCCCACCTGCGCGAGATCGTGGCCGCGACCGCGCTGCCCGTGAACGCCGACTTCGAAGACGGCTATGGCGACACGCCGCAGGAGGTTGCCGAGAGCGTGGGCCTGGCCGTGGCCACGGGCGTGGCCGGCCTGTCGATCGAGGACGGCACCGGCAGACCCGAGGATCCCCAGTACCCGCTGGACGTGGCGGTGGCGCGCCTGGCCGCCGCGCGCGCCGCCATCGATGCGGCCGGCGGCGACACCTTGCTCGTGGGCCGCGCCGAGAACTTCTTCGTGGGCCGGCCCGATCTGGCCGACACTGTCGCGCGCCTGCAGGCCTATGCCGCGGCAGGCGCCGACTGCCTGTACGCACCGGGCATCCGCACGCGCGAGCAGATCGCGGCGGTGGTCGCCGCCGTGGCGCCCAAGCCCGTCAACCTGCTCGTGGGCGGCACCTCCGAGCTCACGATGGCCGAGATCGCGGCCCTGGGTGTGCGGCGCGTCAGCGTGGGCGGCGGCCTGGCACGCGCGGCCTGGGGCGGTTTCATGCGCGCGGCCCAGGAGCTGGCCCTGCAGGGCCGCTTCGACGGCTTCGCGGGCGCGGCCAACGGCGCCGAGCTGAACGGCCTGTTCCGGTAGCGGCCCGCCGCGGCGCGTGGTCTGGCCCGGCCGGGCAGGCGCTGCGCGCCCTCCCCGCGCGTCCCGCCTGGACGTACGATGTGCCGGCGCAGGCCTGTCGCCTGCACAGGCTCAAGGAGTGCAGCAGATGACGCACAGGAAGTTCATGCGAGCCCTCGCGGCCGCACTCGTGGTCGCCGCCACCGCGCTGGCCGCCCAGGCAGGTCCGCGGCTGGACCGCATCATGGAGAGCAAGACCCTGCGCGTGGGCACGCCGGGCGACTACCGGCCCTTCGCGATCAAGACCGACACGGGCTACAGCGGCCACGACATCGACCTCGTCGAAGCCATGGCCAAAGAGCTGGGCGCCAGGGTCGAGTACGTGCCGACCAGCTGGCCCAATCTGCTCAAGGACCTGCAGGCCGACCGGTTCGACGTGGCCGTGGGCGGCATCACGCGCACCGTGGCGCGGCTGCGCCAGGCCGAGATGCTGCCGGGCTATGCGCCCTTCGGCAAGGTGGCGCTGGTGCGCGCGGCCGACCAGGACAGGTTCCGCACGCGCGAGAGCCTGAACCAGGGCGGCGTGCGCGTGATCAAGAACCCGGGCGGCACCAACGAGGCCTACGTGCTGCAGAACCTGACGGCGGCCCAGGTCAGCACGCACGAGAAGAACGCCGAGATCCCGGGCCTGATCGCCGAGGGCAAGGGCGACGTGATGATCACCGAGACCTACGAAGCCCTGCACTACGCGCGCGTGGACCCGCGCCTGCACGCGGCCTTCATCGACGCGCCGCTGACGCCCGTCAACCAGCTGGGTTTCATGGTGCCCGCCGACGACGCCGACTACCTGCGCGTGCTGCGCTTCGCCTGGGAGCTCGTGGACAGCCGCGGCGGCCTGCGCGAGGCGGCGCAGAAATGGCTCCGATGAGACCGCCCCGTTTCGGGCGTCCGAAGGCTGCCGTGGCCTGCGGGCCGGCTTCGTTTTCTGCGGTGGGCGCGCAGCGCCATGGAACACTGACATGAGCCACAACTTCTTCCAGGCTGTCGCGCTGCACCACGCGAGCCGCCTCATCAACCACGGCCCCACGGTGCTGGTCACGAGCACCCACGGCGGACGCCGCAACATCATGGCGGCCGCCTGGTCCATGCCCGTGGAGTTCACGCCGCCGCGCATCGCGGTGGTGATCGACAAGAGCACCTACACGCGCGAACTGGTCAGGGCCAGCGGCGCGTTCGCGCTGTGCATCCCGGGTGCGGCGCTGGCCGACCTGACCCATGCCGTGGGCAGCCAGAGCGGGCGCGAGGGCGACAAATTCGCGCGCTACGGCATCGCGGCCGACAGCGGCCCGGTGCTGGGCCTGCCCGTGCTCGAACAGGGCTGCGCCGGCTGGCTGGAATGCCGGCTGATCCCCGAGCGCCACACCGAGGAGGCCTACGACACCTGCTTCGGCGAGGTGGTGGCCGCGGCGGCCGACGCGCGCGTGTTCGCCGACGGGCATTGGTCGTTCCGCGACGACAACGCGGACCTGCAGACCATCCACCACCTGGGCGGCGGCAACTTCGCGCGCGCGACCGGCATGCTGCAGGCCCGCCCGCTGCGGCCTGCGCACGGAGCGGCCTGAGCGCCTCAGGCGGCCGCGGCCTCCTCGGCGATGCGCTCGATGGCCGCGGCCATCCAGTCGCGGCGCAGGCTGTCCGGCGCGGGCAGCGGCCCGGGCACGACCAGCCACTGCCCCTCGCCTTGGGGCTGCAGCGCGGCTGTGTCCTCGGCCCACAGCAGCCAGGCCAGCCAGGCGGTGTTGGCGGCGGTCACGGGCTCTGGCGTGGGCGCCTCCAGCGGCCAGACCAGCGCAGCGCGGTCTCGCACGAGCAGCCGGCCCTCGTGGATCTCGGCCGCGCCGGCCAGCGCCTCGTCCAGCACGGCCAGCGGCGGCCGGCTGCTGCCCTGCTCAGAGAACCAGCGCCCCCAGGCCGCCAGCTCCTGGCCCAGCGCGATGCTGCGCGCGGTCTCGGCCTGCATGAGGTCGGCATGGTCGGTCTGGTGCCAGTTGATCTGCGGCGGCCGGCAGCCCAGCACGCTGGCCGCGCGCAGGAAGGCATCGATGCGCAGCGCGTTGTCGGGCCGCACGAACCCGGCGCAGGCCACGACCAGCTGCGTCACGCGCTCGGCCAGCAACTGCTGCTGCTGGACCATGAGCTTTTCGCGCAGCAGCGCATCGCGCTCGCTGCGCAGCGCGGCCAGCTCCAGCGCGTTCTTGAGATCCGCGCGCAGGCTCTCCAGGTCCCAGGGCTTGGTGATGTAGCGGTAGATATGGCCCGAGTTGATGGCCTCGATGGCCTCGCCCAGCTCGGAGTACGCCGTGGTCAGCATGCGCACGATGTTGGGGTGGTTGTCGTGCGCATGGCGCAGCAACTCGTTGCCATAGGCGCCGGGCATGCGCTGGTCGGAGACCAGCACCGCGATCTCGTCGGCATGCTGCGCCAGCAGCGCCTTGCCGGCCTCGACCGAGGACGCCGTGAGCACCGGCGCCAGCGGGGAGACCAGGCGCTCGAAGTACTTCAGCGCCATGGCCTCGTCGTCCACGTACAGGATTTTGTCTGGTTGCTTGTTCATGTTCTGGCATCCTCGATGCTCGGGAAGGTCAGGGTCACGGCGCAGCCCTGTCCAGGTTCGGAGTGGATGGCGATGCCGCCGCCAATGGCCTGCATGACACGCCGGCAGAACACGAGGCCCATGCCGTTGCCACCGCTGGCCGCGCGTGTCGTGAGGGGTTCCAGCGTCAGCCGCGCCAGGATGTCCGGCGCGATGCCGCATCCGTTGTCGACGAAACGGATCCACGGCTTGTGCGGCAGGTCCGGCAGCTGCGCGTTGCCGAACGCGATGCGCAGCTGGGGTGCGGCGCTGTCGCGCAGCGCCAGCAGCGCATTCTTGGTCAGCGTGCACAGCACGAGGTACAGCAGATCGCGCCGGGCGGGCAGCCGGAAGTCCGCCTGCGCGCTGAGCACCACGCCGTCGCGCTCGGCGCCTTCGAACGGGTACTCGGCCAGCAGTGCCTGCACCAGCGCGCCGGCGTACAGCGGCGGTGCCTGCAGGCTGCTCGGATGGGCGTCGCGCGCGGACTGCACGAAGCTGGCGACCAGCGACTGGCAGTACAGCGCGCGGCGCTCGGCCGAGTCGAGGGCGGCGATCACCTCGCCGGCCCGGCCCTCGGAGAACACGGCGCGGCCCTCGCCCGAGGCCTGCGCCTCGTAGCGGTCGCGCAGCGCGCCCATGTAGCCGCGCACGGTGCCCAGCGGCGTGTTGAGCTCGTGCGCGAGAAAACCCAGCGTTTCGCGCACGGCCATGACACGGCTTTCGTGCAGGGCATGTTCGTGCGCACGCAGGCGGTGCCAGGCCAGCGCATCGCGCAGCGCCTGGCGCGTCGCCGCGTCCTGCAGCGGCTTCTCGAGGATGCGGAACACGCGGCCCTCGTTGACGGCGGTGATCGCCAGGTCCTTGTCGGCGTAGGCCGTGCACAGCAGCGGCACCAGCTGGCGGTGCTGGCGCTGCAGCTCGAACAGCAGCTCCAGGCCGTTGCGCTGCGGCATGCGGTAGTCGGTGACGACCACGGCGATGCGGTGGCCCTGCTGGCGCAGGGCCTGCAGCGCCTCGTCCACACCGCTGGCCGCCTCGATGCGGAACTCGTCGCCATAGGTGCGGCAGAACCACTTGCGCGCCAGCACCTCGTCGTCGACGAGCAGCACGGTGTCGGCCTCGGGTTCCATGGGCGGCGCATGCATGGCGGCGGGTCCTCAGGCCGGCAGCACGCCGGTCGGCGCGCGCGCGGAAGGGGGAACCGCGTCGGGCGCGGCCAGGTCGGCGGTCGCCAGCGCGAGGTCGAAGCTGAACTCGGTCCAGGCCCCCTCCTCGCTCTCGACGGTCAGCTGGCCACCGTGGCGCTGCACGATGGCATAGCAGACGGACAGGCCCAGGCCCAGGCCCTGGCCGACGTCGCGCGTGGTGAAGAAGGGTTCGAACACGCGCTGCAGGTTCTCCGGCTGGATACCGGTGCCGTTGTCGCGCACATGCACGAGCAGCCGGCCCGCCTGCCGCTCGGCCCGCACCTCGATGCGCGGCGCCAGCGCGGGCCGGCTCTGCACGGCCTTGTGCAGCGCCAGCGCGGCGTTGCCCAGCAGGTTGACCAGCACGCCGATGATGGCGGGCTCGTCGCCCAGCACGTGGGTGTCCAGCGGCAGCGCGCGCTCCACGGCGACGCCCTTGAGTTCGAAGCCCGTGAGCCGCTGCGCCGACTGCAGCGCCTTCTCGAACAGGAAGATGCGCTCGCCGTCGCCGCCGGGCTTCTGGTAGGCGAAGGTCTTGAGGTCGGTGACGATGTTCTGCACGCGCTGCATGCCGTCCTTGGCATCGGTCAGGCTTTCCTTGAGGTCGGCGCTGGCCGCCACGGCGGGGTCCATCAAGGCCATGTTGAGCGCCATCATGCTGTAGTTGACGGGGTTGTTGACCTCGTGCAGCAAGCCGGCCGACAGCGTGCCCAGCGCGGCCATCTTCTCCTGCTGCACCATCGCGCCCTTGATCTGCGCCAGGGCCTGGTTGGTGCTCAGCAGCGAGGCGTTCTTCTCGGACACCTCGTGCTGCAGCGCGAACAGCCGCATGCGCGCACTTTCGTTGTAGAAGGTGCAGCCGGCCGAGATCGCGACCGAGAACAGCAGGAACAGCATGTTGCCGAACAGCGCAGGCGGCCCCACCAGCGAGCCTGCGTGGGCCAGCCCCGCCGCGACGTAGACCACGCAGGTGAACACCCCCAGGCCCAGCGACTGCAGAAAGCCGATCGGCATGATGATGCCGGCCGCGTACAGCGCCAGGCTCAGGCCGAACACGTAGGGCGAGTCGGCCCCCTGCGTGGCGTAGATCATCCAGGCGATCATGAGCTGGGGCAGCACCAGCCAGGCCAGCGTCAGCCCGCGCACCTGCTGCACGGCATGGGGACGGTACAGCAGGTACACGATCACGAGCAGCGCCAGCGTGCACAGGCCGCGCACCACGCCCAGCTGCCAGGCCTGCGCCGGGTAGAAGGTCAGGTCCAGCCCGACCCCGCCCGCCACCAGCGCGCTGGCCACGATGCAGCCGGTGCGGCTGTACGCCAACCGGAACTGCGCCAGTTCGTTCTGGTAGTTGCTGCGCAGGCTCGCGTCCATGGGACGTTCAGGCTACCGCCATCTGCATGAACACGTTGACGCCGGTGGGGTCGGTCCAGACGCGCTGGACCTGCGTGCCCTCGGGCGCCAGCGTGCGCATGCCGGCCTCGTCGCGGTAGATCAAATGCCATTCCAGCAGGTGTTCCATGACCCCCTTCTCCGGGTTGCTGCTGTGCACGTTGGTCACCAGCATGCCACCGCCTGCGCGGGTTCGGCTCGAAAAGTACTGCAGCAGGCGGTGGCAGACCTTGTCGGACAGGTAGTCGAACAGGCCGGCGCAGTACACGAAGTCGAAGGCCTCTTCGAGCGCGGGCCGGCCCGAGGCCCGCTTGAGCAGGTTGTGGACCGACTCGTGCACGAGCGTGATGGACACCTGCACGCCGCGCTGGCGACAGGCCTCCTCGATCTTGCTGCGCGTGTAGGCCAGCGTCTCCTCGCTGAAGTCCATCAGCGTGA
>DATKFT010000070.1:0-5240 GCA_035544335.1 Pseudorhodoferax sp. | reverse complement strand
CCGCCAGCCTCGGGCGTGCGGGCCGGTGAAGAACCGCTGCCGCCTGGCGCGGCATCGGGCACATCCGGCCCATCCCAGTCGCGGCGCAGCATGCACTCGGCCCACAGGCGTACCAGCAGCAGATACAGCAGATAGCCGCAGACCAGGGCCACGCCGTAGCGCAGCGCCATGCTGTGCAAGCCCGCATGCAGCAAGGCCAGGCTCAGCAGCGACATGCCGGCCAGGCTGAGGCCGCCCGTCAACGCCGCATGCAGTCGCAGCCAGTGGCGCTGCTGCAGGCGGCGGCGCATGCGGTCTTCCTGCGTGAGCACCACGCGCGTCCACGACGCGGATGGGCGATGGCGCGTGCGCCGGGATGGCCTGGCCATGCGGACTCCTCCCTGAAGCGATGCCCTGGCAGCGCAGCTGCGGGCGATGTCTGGCGGAAAGCCTTATTGCTTGCCGGTGGAGCCGTAGCCGCCCGCACCGCGCTCGGAAGCCGACTCGAACTCCTCGACCACATTGAAGCTGGGCTGCACCACGGGCACGATGATCAGCTGGGCCAGGCGGTCCATGGGCTGCAGCGTGAAGGCCGTGGCCGAGCGGTTCCAGGCGCTGACCATGAGCTGGCCCTGGTAGTCGCTGTCGATGAGCCCGACCAGGTTTCCGAGCACGATGCCATGCTTGTGGCCCAGGCCCGAGCGCGGCAGGATCATGGCGGCGTAGCCGGGATCGGCCAGGTGGATGGCGATGCCCGTGGGCACCAGCTCCCAGGCGCCGGGCGCGAGCAGCAGCGGCGCCTGCAGGCAGGCGCGCAGGTCCAGTCCGGCACTGCCGGGCGTGGCATAGGCCGGCAGCTGTTCGGCCATGCGGGGATCGAGGATCTTGACGTCGATGTTCATTGCTTGTTTCGGAACAGGTCGCGCCAGGGCAGTCGCCGCAGGCGCAGGAAGGCGAAGACGAGGAAGGCCGGTGCGAGCAGCCGGCCCCAGTGCGCCATCGGCGGATAGACGCTCGACAGCACCAGGTAGACCACGTACACCACGAGCGCCCATTGCAACAGCTGGCGCCCTGGCGCCAACGCCTGCGCAGCCCGCTCTGCGCGCGGCCCGGCGCGCAAGGCCGTGCGCGGCGGCCGCCGCGCCGTGGGCGCACCGCGCGGAGCCTGCGGCGCCGCCGGTTGGCCCAGCTGCTCGACCAGGCGCGCGAAGTCGCCGTCGGGCGGTGTGTCGTAGGGCGAGGACATTCAGCGCAGCCGCGCGGCGATCCCGGCCACGAGCTGGCGCGCCAGCGCGAGCTTGGGCGCATGCGGCAGCTCGCGTGCACCGGCCTCGTCGACCAGCAGCAAGGCGTTGTGGTCGCGCCCGAAGGTCGCAGGGCCGATGTTGCCCACCAGCAGCGGCACGCCCTTGCGCACGCGCTTGGCCTGGGCGTTCTGCAGCAGCGCCTCGCTTTCGGCCGCAAAGCCCACGCAGTACAGCGCGCCGCTCTGCGCGCGCGCCGACTGGGCCACGCGCGCGAGCACGTCGGGGTTTTCGACGAAGGCCAGCGTGGGTACCTGGCCCGAGCCGTCCTTCTTGATCTTCTGGTCGGCGGCATGCGCGGGCCGCCAATCGGCCACGGCGGCCGTCGCCACGAACACGCTGGCGGCGTCGACATGCCGCTCCACGGCCTGCAGCAGCTCCAGCGCCGAGCGCACGTCCACGCGCGCCACGCCGCGCGGCGTGGCCAGGTGCACGGGCCCGGCGAGCAGCGTCACCTGCGCGCCGGCCTCGCGTGCGGCACGCGCGATCGCAAAGCCCATCTTGCCGCTGGACAGATTCGTGATGCCGCGCACCGGGTCGATGGCCTCGAAGGTCGGGCCGGCCGTCACGAGCACATGCTGGCCCGCCAGCGGCTTGGGCGCCAGGTGGGCGATCAGGTCCTCGACGATCTCGGCCGGCTCCAGCATGCGGCCGTCCCCGGTCTCGCCACAGGCCTGCGGCCCGCTGCCCACGCCCAGCAGCACGGCACCGTCGCTGGCCAATTGCGCCATGTTGCGCTGGGTGGCCGGATGCAGCCACATCTCGCGGTTCATCGCGGGCGCCACGAGCAGCGGCACGCGCTGCGCGGGGCGCGCCAGGCACAAGAGGCTCAGCAGCTCGTCCGAGCGCCCCTGCACCAGCCGCGCGATGAAGTCGGCGCTGCAGGGCGCCAGCACGATCGCGTCGGCCTCGCGCGACAGGTTGATGTGCGGCATGTTGTTGGGCTCGCGCGCATCCCACTGCGAGCCGTAGACGGGCCGGTTCGACAGCGCCTGCATGGTCACGGGTGTGATGAAGCGCTCGGCCGCCTCGGTCATGACGACCTGCACGGTGGCGCCCTGCTTGACCAGCAGCCGGCACAGCTCGGCCGACTTGTAGCAGGCGATGCCGCCGGTCAGTCCCAGCACGATGTGGCGGCCTGCCAGATCGCCGACGGCGGCCTGCTCTGGCTGTCCGGAGTTGTCCATGGGGTTCCCTCGTTGCCCGCTTTGCAGTGTGGGGGCGCAATTTAGCAGACCCGCCGGCACAGCTCGGTCCGCGGCCGGAGGGGCTCCTATAATCTCGCTTTACCACCTCCCCGGGAACGCTTTTCCCGACCCTGACATGACCAAATTCGTCTTCGTCACCGGCGGTGTGGTGTCCTCCCTCGGCAAGGGAATCGCCTCAGCCTCCCTTGCTGCGATCCTGGAATCGCGCGGCCTGAAGGTCACCCTCATCAAGCTCGATCCGTACATCAACGTCGATCCCGGCACGATGTCGCCATTCCAGCATGGCGAAGTCTTCGTGACCGACGACGGCGCCGAGACCGATCTGGACCTGGGCCACTACGAACGCTTCATCACCACCCGCATGCGGCGGACCAACAACTTCACCACGGGCCGGATCTACCAGTCCGTGCTGGAGAAGGAACGCCGCGGCGACTACCTGGGCAAGACCGTGCAGGTGATCCCGCACGTGACCAACGAGATCCAGGAGTACGTCAAGCGCGGCGCCGGCGTCGGTACGCCCGACGCCGTCGACGTGGCCATCGTGGAGATCGGCGGCACCGTGGGCGACATCGAATCGCTGCCCTTCCTGGAGGCCGTGCGCCAGATGAGCCTGCGCATGGGCCCCAACCAGGCCGCCTTCGTGCACCTGACCTATGTGCCCTGGATCGCCGCGGCCGGCGAGCTCAAGACCAAGCCCACGCAGCACACGGTGCAAAAGCTGCGCGAGATCGGCATCCAGGCCGACGCACTGCTGTGCCGCGCGGACCGCCGCATCCCCGAGGAAGAGGCCGAGAAGATCTCGCTCTTCACCAACGTGCCGCGCTGGGGCGTGATCTCCATGTGGGACGTGGACACGATCTACAAGGTGCCGCGCATGCTGCACGAGCAGGGCCTGGACGGCCTGATCTGCGACAAGCTGCGCCTGAACACGCCGCCGGCCAAGCTCAAGCGCTGGGACGACCTGGTCTACGAAACCGAGCACCCGCAGCACGAGGTCAACATCGCGATGGTCGGCAAGTACGTCGACCTGTCCGACAGCTACAAGTCGCTCAACGAGGCGCTGCGCCACGCCGGCATGCGCAACCATGCGCGCGTGAAGATCAGCTACATCGACTCGGAGACCATCACGCCGGGCAACGTCGCGCAGCTCGCGCAGTACCACGCCATCCTGGTGCCCGGCGGCTTCGGCAAGCGCGGCATCGAGGGCAAGATCTGCGCTGCGCGCTACGCCCGCGAGCACCGCGTGCCCTACCTGGGCATCTGCCTGGGCATGCAGGTCGCCACGATCGAGTTCGCGCGCCATGTCGCCGGCCTGGCCGATGCCAACAGCACCGAGTTCGAGCCCGGCTCGCCCCACCCCGTGATCGCACTGATCACCGAGTGGAAGGACGCCGACGGCAGCATCAAGACGCGCGACGAGAATTCCGACCTGGGCGGCACCATGCGCCTAGGCGCACAGAGTTCGGACGTGGCCAAGGGCACGCTGGCGCACAAGATCTACGGCGACGTGGTGACCGAGCGCCACCGCCACCGCTACGAGGCCAACGTCAAGTACCTGGACAAGCTGCGCGCGGCCGGCCTCGTGATCTCCGCGCTCACGCAGCGCGAGCAGCTGACCGAGATCGTCGAACTGCCGCAGAGCCAGCACCCCTGGTTCATGGGCGTGCAGTTCCACCCCGAGTTCAAGTCCACCCCCTGGGACGGGCACCCGCTGTTCAACGCCTTCGTCAAGGCGGCGCTGGACCACCAGAAGGCGCGCCTGCCCCAGCCGGCCAAGGCCGCCGCAGCCGCCTGAGCCCTTGCCCGACGATTTGGAGACAGACCGATGCCCAGCGCCTACATCATTGCCGACGTCACCGTGACCGACCCGCAGCAGTACGAGGAGTACAAGAAGTGGTCCTCGGCCGCGATGCAGGCGCACGGGGCCGAGGTCTGCGTGCGCGGCGGCCAGGTCGACGTGCTCGAAGGCGACTGGCGTCCCACGCGGCTGGTGCTGCTCAAGTTCCCCAGCGTCGAGGCCGCCAAGGCCTTCGATGCGTCGCCCGAATACGGCCGTGCGCGCACAGCGCGCCAGGGCGCGGCCATCATGCGCATGCTGGTCGTGGAAGGCGTCTGAGCGCCACCCACGCCAGGGATTTCCTAGCCTTTAGAAAGAAACCTCAATGAGTGCCATCGTAGACATCGTGGGTCGCGAGATCCTGGACAGCCGCGGCAACCCGACCGTGGAATGCGACGTGTTGCTGGAATCCGGCACCATGGGTCGTGCTGCCGTCCCCTCGGGCGCCTCCACGGGTTCGCGCGAGGCCATCGAGCTGCGCGACGGCGACAAGAGCCGCTACCTGGGCAAGGGCGTGCTCAAGGCCGTCGAGCATGTCAACACCGAGATCAGCGAAGCCGTGCTGGGCCTGGACGCGTCCGAGCAGGCCTTCCTGGACAAGACCCTGATCGACCTGGACGGCACCGACAACAAGTCGCGCCTGGGCGCCAACGCCATGCTGGCCGTGTCCATGGCCGTGGCCCGCGCTGCCGCCGAAGAGTCTGGCCTGCCCCTGTACCGCTACCTGGGCGGCATGGGTAGCGTGCAACTGCCCGTGCCCATGATGAACGTGATCAACGGCGGCGCACACGCCAACAACAGCCTGGACCTGCAGGAGTTCATGATCATCCCCGTGGGCGCACCCACGTTCCGCGAAGCCGTGCGCTGGGGCGCCGAAGTGTTCCACGCGCTCAAGAAGATCCTGCACGACAA
>DATKFT010000069.1:0-5332 GCA_035544335.1 Pseudorhodoferax sp. | reverse complement strand
GCGCAGCCGGCGGCGGCCAGCGGTGCGCACTCGTCCACCGCCGCGCCGAACTGGCAGGACAGGCCCGTCGCGTAGCGCCAGCAGGCGCGCGTGACCGGCGCGCCGTCGATCTCACGCGTGGCGGGACCTTCCACGCAGCGTGCGGCCGCGGCGACCGCGCACCGACCGCCCGCCGTGAGCGTCGGGCACTGGTCGTCCGAGTGGTCCTGTTCCGTCACCGTGGTGTGCGGCCGCACGAAGTTGAGCTGCAGCCGGGGTATCGGGATGTCGTAGCGGGGATTGATCAGGTAGCCGATGATGGGCCGCACCCGGGCTTCCTCCCACTTGGTCCCCGTAACATCGGTGGGCGCGCCAGCTCCCTGGCCGGGTCTGGGCTCCACGATGCGGCGGTAGCACATCGTGCGGTCCAGCGTCGTCGTGCCCGATCCACCGGCAGACGGATCGGAGCCGTCTGCGATGGCGATCTGTTCGCCCGGGACGCTGCCGTCGGTGCAAGGGCCGTAGACCTCCAGGAAGGGTCGCTCGGAGGTGCAGGTGGCGCCACCTTCGCCCTCGCTCGTGCAGACCAGGCGCGTGCTCTGGGCCACGAGCCCCGTCATCGTGCAGCGGTCGTTGTCGCAACGGTTGTCGACGGCAAACAGGCTGAAGCCGCTGCTGCCCCAGTTGCGGTAGCCCGGCAGGCCTTTGATCGGTTGCGGAAACACCCAGCCCGCGCCGGCATCCACGTCGAAGAACATCGGGCCCACGTCGCCGCCCAGCACCCGCATGCGCAGTCCGGACGCGGGAAGATCGGGCTTGCACTGGATGGCCATCGACAGGCCGTGCGACTGGCTCTCGAACCAGGAGCCTGGCGAGCAGCTGCTGTCGCGGCTGACAGTCACCGACAAGGTGTTGTCGCAGGACTGGCCGGTCGCGCCGTTGTACTGGCGGCAGATCCGCGTCTCGGTGGCGGGCGTGCTGACCTGGTCCACGCTGCAGCCGCTGTAGAAGCTGGCGATGTTCTCCAGCACCGCAGCAGGGTTGGCGGCGATGCGCTCGGCGCCGAGCACGGCGGGATCGTACGGCAGCACGGCGTCCCTCGGTGTGTGGGCCGAGGCCTGGGCGCCACGCAACGCCTGGCAAATCGGATCGCTGGGTGCGAGCGCGCACGCGGCGAGCAGCTCGTCGCTGCGGCCGGTCAGCGTCGGCTGGCCGTAGTAGGCACGCTCGGGCGGCGTGCGCGTATAGCCGGGCACGTTGGACTCGGCGCTCGGCGCGGTGACAGCATCGCGCGCCAGCGGGTTGGCGGCCTGGCCGGCCGCGAGGCCCTGCGTGTGGGAGGCAGGGTCGGCCACCACATGCGTGACGGTGAAACAGGCCAGCGTGAGCCAGATCAGAACCTGCGTCCAGAACGGTGCGCGCCGGGCCATGGCATCGTCCTAAGGCCGCAGCCGGGCCAGGAACAGGGCGGTCTCAGCCTGGAACGCCGGCGCTGACCGCTGCATGTGCTCCAGCGCGTAGTCCAGGCTCACGTCGCCGGACACCTGCAGGTAGTCCTCGGGCGCGGCGCAGGTGCCGCTCGCGCAGGATGCGGGTCTCGCGCCATCGCGTAGCAGCACGATGCTGGGCACGCGTGCGATCGCAAAGCGGTCGAAGGCTGGCGGGTCGATCTGGACGGCCACCTGGCGCGTGCCGATCAGCGCTTGCACCTGCGCCACGGTCTCGCGCAGCGAACCGCCCACGAAGCCACGCAGCACCACGGTGGCCTGCGCCCGCGCCGCCTGGTCGAGCAGGCGCTCGAGCGATGGCCGCGGCATGGTCAGGCTCACGAACACGATCAGGCCTGATCCGGGGCGGGTAAGGCTGCCTGCGCCTTCCAGCGCTGCAGCCTGGCCCGCATGCTGCCGCGCCAAGCCTTCCAGGTCGATCGGCACCGTGGGCAGGGGGCGCGGCAGCGCGTCCACGGAGGGCGCCTGCGCCACCGCGGGGTGGCTGCACAGCAACGCAGCCACGGTAATGAACCCCGCCCAGCGCGAGCGAGATCCGGTCCGCCGACGAAGACGTTCAGAACCCGACACAGCAGTTCCTCTTGCGAAACAGCATGAATGCGAAGTCCTCGCCGCGCACCGGGTACTCCTTGCCCGCCCCCCAGGCGATGGTCGTGCGCCCGAAGGGCTGGCAGCACCTGCCGGCTTCCTTGGCCGTGTTGGGGATCGGGTAGGTGAGCTGAGTCTTGTAGGCGGTCTTGTCCATGACCGGTGCGAAGTACGGCCCGCACATGCCAGCCGTGCCGTGCCAGCCCCAGGCGACGAGCTCGCGGTGCAGCTTGGCTGTCAGGCGCTGGGCCAGGAGCGCGGCCGTGCGCACGCCGCCCAGGTGGTAGGGCACGCGTCCGTTCATCGGGTAGATGCCACCCTGGCAGCCGGCGCACCAGAACAGGCCGGGGATGCCGAATCCGACGGTGGCCGCCACGCAGTCGGCCGCGCAGGAGGCAATCGCCACCGGGTTGGCGAACAGCATCGCGTCGGGATGCAGGATCAGGCTCAGTTCGTCGTTGGCCCAGAGCGGATCCACCTCGGTCAGGTAGGCCAGGTCGAAGGCACCGCGCTCCAGGCACGGGAAATCCGCGATCACCTGCAGGTAGTGCAGGATGGGGTTGGTGTAGAAGTGGGCCTGGTAGAAGCTGCCCCCGTCGCCATCGCCTTCGGCGCGCGTGTAGCGCGCCGCGTGCGGCGCCGGCAGGCCCGGATCGAGGTCGACGCCGCCAAGCGACGCGAGGCAGAAGGGCTTGCGCACGACCTCCACATGCCGGGCCGGCTCCCAGAAGCCCACGGACAGCCCGATCACGGGATTGGCACCGCAGGTGCACAGAGGACTGCCGGGGTTGGGGATGTCTTCCTGGTCGCCCAGGTTGGCGACACGCGCGCTGCCGATGCTGATCGGCAGAATGCAGCTCCAGCAGAGATCGGTGATCGGGTTGGGGAAGCGCCCCGTGCAGGTGGTGGCGCCGGCCGGCAGGGTCAGGCAGGCGCAGGCCACGGCGAGCAGCCATGCGAACGGGCGCAGGCCTGGTGCGAGCTGCGAGAGCGTTGCGCACGGCGTCATGGCGCCACCTCCATCTCGTCGATGCGCAGCATGCGCCCCTCTTGGGAGACGAGGGCGGGCACCTGGGTGATGCCGAGCCGGCGCGTGAGCAGGCCTTGCTGGTCGTAGTACACCGGCGTGCGCCAGGCCGCCATGAGGTCCAGGTACGAGCCGCCCGTCAACACGGGCATGGCGCGCCCACCTTCGCGGTCCAGCAGCGCACGGGCCTGCCGCACCTGGCGCCGGTCGCGCGCGTCGAAGAAGACCAGCGGCCGCGAGAGGGTCACCACATCCAGTGGGTTCGCGCGCGTGCCCGCCGCGAACAGACGCTCGCCGCGTGCGCCGACCACGTCCTGCGCGAGCACGACGCTCGGGTCGAAATGGAAGCTGCGCGGGCGGATGGTGGTCCGCACGCCGGCCACGGGCTCGGGCTGCCGCACCGCCTGCTGGCCACGTGCTCGCGCCTCTTCCGCGATCCTGGCCAGCTCGCCGCTGCGCTCTTTCTCGCGCAAGCGCTGCTCGATCATCTGCAGCAGGTGGGGCTCGGCGATCGGGTAGGTCGGCCCCAGCGTCCCGAGGTCATGGGCAACGACGCGGCCCGCGGCCATGGCGAGCGCCGCCCCGACGCATCGCCAGCCGAGTCGACGGCCGCGCGCTGTCACGGCCTCGCTCCCGTGGGGCACCGCACCTGCATGGCCAGTTGGCGCTGGGCTGTGGCGTCGCGTTGCTGGGCCGCGCGGATCATGCCCATGAGGACAGGGTCGCCGCCGTCCTGAGCCATCGCACGACGCAGACCTGCAGTTCCCAAGGCCTGGCCGCAACGCAGCTGCATGGCGCCGAGATAGCTCAGGGCGCCTTCGCGCGCGGCCGGGGCGATCTGGCGCAGCAAGCCGAGGTAGTCGTCCAAGGGCATGTCGTCGGCCGGCACTGCGGCCTCAGGCAAAGGACCGCGGGCGGGGCTGGTCTGTGCCGCCACGTGCAGGGCCGCGGCCAGCGCCAGCGCGATGACCAATCGGGAGTTGCGTGCGCGCATGCCGTTCTCCTAGAACAGGGGGATCGCCACCCCGAGCACCTGCTCGATGCGGACCAGCCCGCTGTCGCCGTAGCGCGAGTCGAAGCTGTCCGGGCTGCTCCCCTGCACGTAGTAGTGCCCGGCGGGGATGACCTGCGGCGCGATCGGCACCAGCGGATGGCGGTCCTGCGCGTGCGTGCGGGCGAGACCCACCGGCTGGCCGTTGATGCGCACCAGGCGTCCCTCCACCGTAACC
Organism: Pseudorhodoferax sp.; assembly: GCA_035544335.1. Taxonomy (GTDB): domain Bacteria; phylum Pseudomonadota; class Gammaproteobacteria; order Burkholderiales; family Burkholderiaceae_C; genus Pseudorhodoferax. Next base: position 1,001 of record DATKFT010000069.1, on the reverse strand, counting down.
TCGTCGCCCGGGACGCCGCGCACCTGCTTGAAGAACGGCTGCGCGCGCAGGCCGGGGTAGTGGGCCTGGGCCACGCCATCGAAGGTGTAGACCACCAGATCGCCGCGCCGCAGCTGCGCGGGCCGGGTCTGAAGCCACGCGGCGCGGTAGGACAGGCTGGGCGTCCAGTTGAACAGCAGCGGCAGGCGCGGCGTGGGGTCGACGAAGAGCCGGGCGTAGGCCAGGCACCAGACGGCGAAGACCGGCAGGTAGAGGTACCAGCGCAGGCGCATGTGGCGCAGCAGCGGCATGGGGGCCGGGCGGGCAGCCCTGGCGATGGCGCGTCCGTCGTCGGGCGCTGCGCTGCCGGTTGTGGTAGTGGCGCAGGCGGCGGTCATGGCAGTCCCACCTTGCGGCGCAGCAGCGGCGTGAGGTCGACGGCGTGCGGTGCGCCAGCGACCGCGGTTCGCAGCACCACCAGGCAGCCGCATTCCTGCGGCAGCTCCTCGAGGGCGCCAGGAAGGCGTTGCGAGAAGTCGCGCGCCATGCCCATGGCTTGGCTGCGCTCATCCTCGCTGGCGCTGCGCGTGAGCAGCTGCGTGAACTGGGCCTCCTTTGCGCGGTAGACCTCCGCCAGGTCGACCACCCCGACGCGCAACGCCGGGCGCAGCACCCAGTGGTGGTAGGCGGCCAGGCCTGCCGCGACCACCAGCAGCGTCAGCATCACCGTGGACAGGGCGGACTTCACAGCGCATGCCCCCGTTGCCGCAGCAACTCGGTGATGGCCTCATCGATCGACAGGCCGCGCGCGCGCAGCTCGTCGAGCGGCGCGTTGTCCTCCAGCTTGTTGGAGAACAGCAGGTGCGTGGCCGGGTCCAGGATGTTGCGCGCGACGCCTTCGCCGACCGGCGAGGAGATGTAGAGCTCCGAGAACACGCCAGGCTCGGTGCGCAGCGAACCCAGCAGCCGCTTCTTGGGCTCGTCCATGGTCAGCCGGCCCTTGCGGTCCAGCATCTCGATGG
>DATKFT010000068.1:0-3080 GCA_035544335.1 Pseudorhodoferax sp. | reverse complement strand
GTAGATGAACTCCTCGCGCGCCTTGGCCTCGTCGATCTTGGTGTTGTAGCCGGCCAGGTTGCGCACGCCCAGCTTGCTCATGAGCTTGTAGCGGCGCTCCATCTCGGCCACGCACCAGTTCAGGCCATGGGCGGCCTGCTTCATGTCGGTGACCACGGGCGCCAGCAGGTGTGGGATGCCTTCGTAGACCGACATTTCCAGCATCTTGGGGTCGATCATGAGCAGGCGCACGTCGCGCGCCTCGGCCTTGTACAGGAGCGACAGGATCATCGCGTTGATCCCGACCGACTTGCCCGAGCCCGTGGTGCCGGCCACCAGCACGTGCGGCATCTTGGCCAGGTCGGCCACGATGGGGTTGCCCACGATGTCCTTTCCGAGGCCCATGGTCAGCATGGACTTGGCCTCGTGGTAGACCTGCGAACCCAGGATCTCCGACAGCTTGATCGACTGGCGCTTGGCATTGGGCAGCTCCAGCGCCATGTAGTTCTTGCCCGGGATGGTCTCCACGACGCGGATCGACACCAGGCTCAGGCTGCGCGCGAGGTCCTTCGCCAGGCCCACGATCTGCGAGCCCTTGACGCCCGTGGCCGGCTCGATCTCGTAGCGCGTGATCACAGGGCCGGGCGAGGCCAGCACCACACTGACCTCCACGCCGAAGTCCTTGAGCTTCTTCTCGATCATGCGGCTGGTCATCTCCAGCGTGTCGTTCGAGACGGTCTCCTGGCGCACCTGCGCCGCATCCAGCAGGTCGACCTGCGGCAGCCGCGAATCGGGCAGCTCGGTGAACAAGGGCTTTTGCCGCTCCTTGACCACGCGCGCACTGGGCTGCGGTTCGGCCGGCGCCTGCGGTTCGATCTGCACGGGCGGCTTGGCGGCCCGTGGGGGACGCGCAGGCGCGGCCGGCACCTCGCCCGGCTCGAGCAGGCGGTCGGGCTGCGGCTCGGGCAGGTCCAGCGGATCCAGCGTGCCTTCGGCCCGCTCGCGCACCGCCTGCTTGCCCAGCGCGCGGTCTTCGGCCGCCTCGCGCTTCTCGCGCCCCAGCTCGACGAGCGCGTAGACCCGTGCGCCGACGCGTTCGGCCACCTGGGACCAGGAGAAACGGAACACCGCCGCCACGCCGATGATGCCGGCCACGATGGCCACCAGGCCCGAGCCTGCGAAACCCAGCCACTTGAGGCCCAGCGGGCCGACCAGGTGGCCGATCACGCCGCCGGCATCGCCGGGCAGGCCGGACTCCAGCCGGTACAGACGCGTCCATTCCAGCCCGCAGCTGGCCAGCAGCAGCAGGGCCAGGCCGCAGCCGAACACGAGCAGGCCGCCGCCGTGCGCCGGCGCGGGCCGCTGGCCGGTCTGGGCCGTGCGCATCCAGCGCGCCAGGTGCGCGAGCCAGGCCCGCGTGCCGGCAGCGACGCACCACCAGACCGAATAGCCGAGCGCGAAGTAGCTGAGGTCGCCGACCCAGGCGCCCAGACGCCCGCCCCAGTTGCGCGTGGCACCCGGCCCACCCGAGGTGGACCAGGCGGCGTCCTGCGGCGAGTAGCTGATCAGCGCGATGAACCAGAAGGACAGGAGCAGCAGGGCCAGCAGCAGGCCGAACTCGCGTGCGAACCGCGCGATGCCCGAGCGAGGCGGCTCCGCGCCCTGTGAAGAATTGAGGGTATTGAGCGAATAGGTCATGGGGGCAGCGGCGAAGCTTACCCCATGCGTGCACCACTGCGGCACTGCAGCATGGCGCCACGCGGCACGCGCGCGGACTCGGAACGCGCGGGCGTTCTCAGGCCAGGGAGCTTAGCCGGTCCTTGATGTGGATGGCACCGTTGTCCTGTGTCTCGATGTAGCCGCGCTCTTCGAGGTCCTTCATGACGCGGCTGACCATCTCGCGCGAGGCGCCGACCATCTTGGCCACGTCCTGGCGCGACACCTTGTCGCGGATCAGCATCTGCCCCGCGGCATCGGGCCCGGCCAACTCCAGCAGCGCATGGGCCACGCGGCCGTACACGTCCATCAGGGCCAGCGATTCGATCTTCTGGTCGGCGCGGCGCAGCCGCTTGACCAGGCCGGTCATGACGGCCCGGGCCATCTGCGGGTTGTCGCCCACGCAGCGGTCGAACTCGGCCCGGCCCAGCACCAGCACGTCGGTCTGCACCTCGGCCAGCACAGTGGCGGAATGCGGCTCGCTGTCGATCAGGCTCATCTCGCCGATGCAATCGGCCGGGCGCAGCGTCGCGATGATGACTTCGCGGCCACGCTGGTCCGTGGTCACCACGCGGCAGCGTCCGCTCAGCAAAATGAACAAGGCATTGGTCTTGCGACCCTGCTCCACGATGGTTTCACCGCGCTTGACGCGCCGCTTGCTGACCGCTTGCGCCACCAGGTTGGCCTGCTCGCCAGTCAACATGGAGAACAGCGGCACGCGCATGAGCAGCTCGAGATTGGACAGCATCGACATCGACCACGACTCCTTCTTCTTGTGCTGAATCCCCGGTCCATAGGGCATTGGCGATCACAGGCACAATCCACGCCATTGCAGCGGGCGGCATTGCCCTCGCTTGATTCTGTGGGAAAAGACTGCATCTGTACACAGAACCCGTGCAATTTCCGCTCGAAAGAACCGTTCATGTCGACTGTCAAACACACAAGAGTCCTGATTCTTGGATCCGGCCCCGCCGGATATACCGCGGCGGTCTACGCGGCGCGCGCCAATTTGAACCCCTTGCTGATCACCGGCATCGCGCAGGGCGGCCAGCTCATGACGACCACCGAGGTCGACAATTGGCCGGCCGACGTGCATGGTGTACAAGGCCCCGAGCTCATGCAGCGCTTTCTGGAGCACGCCGAGCGCTTCAAGACCGAGATCGTGTTCGACCACATCAACAAGGTCGACTTCAGCCAGCGCCCGTTCACCCTGACCGGCGACAGCGGCACCTACACCTGTGACGCGCTGATCATCGCCACCGGCGCCTCGGCCCAGTACCTGGGCCTGCCGTCCGAAGAGGCCTTCATGGGCAAGGGCGTGTCGGCCTGCGCCACCTGCGACGGCTTCTTCTACCGCGACCAGGACGTCTGCGTGGTCGGTGGCG
>DATKFT010000067.1:0-1743 GCA_035544335.1 Pseudorhodoferax sp. | reverse complement strand
CAGAGATGCATCTCAGTTTCTCGTGGCATTGGCGCGCGCCCCGCGACGCACAAGGCCGCTCGCACGCCGCGGTTCGAAAGGCCGCGGAGCAGGCCAAGCCAGCGGACACCGCGGAACGGGCTCTGCCCCGCCGCTGGCGGCGCCCCCTGGAGAGGGGATGGGACTTCTACACGCAGTGAGAAATCCGAACGGGGGTGGTCTCATGTCATCTCCAGTTCTTCTTTTTCTTCCAGCGCCGCTCGCCGCGCACACCGGCTTCCTTCATGCCGAGGTAGAACTCCTTGATGTCGTCCTTCTCGCGCAGCCGGCCGCAGGTGTCTTCGAGCACGATGCGGCCGTTCTCCAGCACGTAGCCGTAGTCGGCCACGTTGAGCGCCATGTTGGCGTTCTGCTCGACCAGCAGGATGGTGGTGCCGCGGTCCCGGTTGATGCGCACCACGATCTCGAAGATCTCCTTGGTGAGCTTGGGCGACAGGCCCAGGCTGGGCTCGTCGAGCAGGATCAGGTCGGGCGCGGCCATCAGCGCACGCGAGATCGCGAGCATCTGCTGCTGCCCGCCCGACAGCAGGCCCGCGTCCTGCGCCGCACGCTCGCGCAGGATCGGAAAGTAGCCGAACACCGCGTCCAGGTCGCGCGCCACGCCGTCGCGGTCGCTGCGCGTGTAGGCGCCCATGGCCAGGTTGTCGCGCACGCTGAGCAGCGGGAACACCTCGCGGCCCTCGGGCACGTGCGACAGGCCCTGGCGCACGATCAGCGCGGGATCCTGCGCCGTGATGTCCTCGCCCTTGAACTCCACCGAGCCCTTGCGCGGATCGAGGATGCCCGAGATGGTCTTCAGGATGGTGGTCTTGCCCGCGCCGTTGCTGCCCAGCACGGTCGCGATCTCGCCACGCCGCACCTGCAGGCTCACGCCGCGGATGGCCTTGATCGGGCCGTAGGCGCTCTCCACGTTGAGCAGCTTGAGCACGGGCTGGTCGCTGACAGGGGGCGGCACCTCGCTCATCGCGCCCTCCCGCCGTTCACGGCGACCGTGTTCATGCGGCGCCTCCGGAGCCTCGTGCGCAGCACCACCGGCGCGTCGTCGGCGCCCCAGCAGCATGCGCTGGGCCGATCCCCGCAGGCGGGGCCCCTGGTCCTCGCGCTCATGCGGCGCCTCCGGAGCGGGGTGCGTAGGACCACCGCAGCGTCGTCGGCGCCCCAGCAGCATTCGCTGGGCCGATCCCCGCAGGCGGGGCCCCTCGTCCTCGCGCTCATGCTGCTCTCCTCAGCGAGGCCACATCGTCCACCGAACCCAGGTAGGCTTCCACCACGGCGGGGTCGGACTGCACCTGGGCGGGCGTGCCCAGCGCCAGCACCTCGCCCTGGTTCATGGCCAGCACGCGGTCGGACACCTTGGACACCAGCGCCATGTCGTGCTCCACCATGAGCACGGTCACGCCGAGCTCGTCGCGGATGTCCTGGATCCAGAACGCCATGTCGTCGGTCTCCTCCACATTCAGGCCCGAGGAGGGCTCGTCCAGCAGCAAGAGCTTGGGTTCGGTGCACAGCGCGCGCGCCAGCTCGACGACCTTGCGCACGCCGTAGGGCAGGCCGGCCACCATGGCGTCGCGGTGGTGCTGCAGGTCCAGCAGCTCGATCACGTGCTCGACCTTCTCGCGGGCCTGCAGCTCGGCGCGCCTGGCCTTGGTGCTGAACAGCAGGTCGCCCCACAGGCCGGTCTGCCGGTGCGTGTGGCGGCCGATC
>DATKFT010000066.1:0-7146 GCA_035544335.1 Pseudorhodoferax sp. | reverse complement strand
GTGCGCAACACGCGCCACCTGGGCATCCCGAGCGTGCTGCGCGCGGCCGAGCTGTGCCTTGCTGCCGGCGCGCAAGGCATCACCGTGCACCCGCGGCCCGATGCGCGCCACATCCGCAGCGACGACGTGCACGCGCTGGCCACGCTCATGCAGGCCTGGCCCGACCGCGAATACAACATCGAGGGCAACCCGTTCCAGAACCTCATGGACTTCGTGCGCGCCGTGCGTCCCGCGCAGTGCACCTTCGTGCCCGACAGCGAAGACCAGTTCACGAGCGACCATGGCTGGGACCTCGCCAAGGACGGCGAACGCCTGCGCCCGCTGATCGCCGAGGCCCGGGCGCTGGGTGTGCGCGTGAGCCTGTTCATGGACCCCTCGCCGGACGCCATGGCCGCGGCCCGTGCCGTGGGCGCGGACCGCGTGGAGCTTTACACCGAGCCCTATGCCGCGGCCTTTGGCGGTCCGCGCCAGGCCGAGGTGCTGCAGGCCTTTGCGCGGGCGGCGCAGGCGGCCGCGGCGGCAGGGCTGGGCGTGAACGCCGGCCACGACCTCAACCGCGACAACCTCGGCCCCTTCCTGGCCGCCTGCCCGGCCGTGCAGGAGGTCTCCATCGGCCATGCCCTCGTCGCCGACGCGCTGGAGCTGGGCTACGGCGCGACCGTGCGCGCCTACCTGGCCTGCATCCAAGCCGCATGATGGCCCCCACGCTCGGCACTTCGTGTACTCGCTGCCCCTCGGTGGGGGCGCAAGGTGCCCTTCGGATGGCCGGGCGGACACTTTCATGATCCACGGCCTGGGCACCGACATCTGCGACGTGCGGCGCATCCGCGAGAGCGTGGCGCGCCACGGCGAACGCTTTGCCGAAAAGGTGCTCAGCGAAGCCGAACTGGCGGTCTACCACCGCCGCAGCGCGCGCTGGCCGGACCGCGGCCTGCGCTACCTGGCCACGCGCTTCTCGGCCAAGGAGGCCTTCAGCAAGGCGATCGGCCTGGGCATGCGCATGCCCATGACCTGGCGCAGCTGCGAGATCGCCAACCTGGCCAGCGGCCAGCCCGTCATCGTGCTGCACGGTGAACTCAAGACCTGGTTTGAGGCCCAGGGCCTCCAGGCCCACGTGACATTGACCGACGAGACCGACTACGCGGCCAGCTTCGTGGTCGTGGAAAAGGCATGAGCCGGCTCCCACGCTCGCACCAACCCACATGCAACACGCTCCTCTGATCATCGACATCGCGGGCACCGCGCTGACCGACGACGACCGCCGCCGCCTGAGCCACCCGCTGGTCGGCGGCCTCGTGCTGTTCGCACGCAACTGGCAGGACCGCGAGCAGCTCATCGCGCTGTGCGCGCAGGTCCGCGCGCTGCGCGCCGATCTGCTGGTCTGCGTGGACCACGAAGGCGGCCGCGTGCAGCGCTTCAAGACCGACGGCTTCACCCATCTGCCGCCCATGCGCGCGCTGGGCGAGCTCTGGCTGCGCGCCGACGAGAAGCATCCCGGCGAAGGCGCCATGGCGGCCATGGCCGCCGCGACCGCCTGCGGCTACGTGCTGGGTGCCGAGCTGCGCGCCTGCGGCGTGGACTTCAGCTTCACGCCCGTGCTCGACCTGGACCACGGCAGCAGCGGCGTGATCGGCGACCGCGCGTTCGCGCGCGACCCGCGCGTGGTGGCCCTGCTGGCGCGCTGCCTGGCCCAGGGCCTGTTGCAGGCCGGCATGGCCAACTGCGGCAAGCACTTTCCCGGCCACGGCTTCGTGCGCGCCGATTCGCATACGGACATGCCCGTGGACCGGCGCAGCCTCAAGGCCATTCTGGCCGACGACGCCCAGCCCTACCGCTGGCTGGATGGCGTGCTGACGGCCGTGATGCCCGCCCACGTGGTCTATCCCAAGGTCGATGCGCGGCCGGCCGGCTTTTCGCCGCGCTGGCTGCAGGACATCCTGCGCGGTCAGCTCGGCTTCGACGGCGCCGTGTTCAGCGACGACCTCAGCATGGCGGGGGCGCGGCAGCTGGACGGCCGCCAGCTGTCCTATGCCGAGGCGGCCCAGCTCGCGCTGCAGGCCGGCTGCGACCTGGCCTTGCTGTGCAACCAGTCGCTGGGCGATGGTGTCTTGCTCGACGAACTCATCGACGGCCTGGCGCGCGCGCAGATCGAAGGCCGCTGGCAGCCCTCGGAGGCGTCGGAGCAGCGCCGCCTGGCCCTGCTGCCGCGCCTGCCGGCCCTCGCGTGGGACGCACTGATGACGCAGCCGGCCTACATGCAGGCGCTCTGGACGCTGCCCTGAGACCTCAGGCGCCGTACAGCGTGTGCGCTTGGTAGGCCAGGCCGGCCGCCACGCCGCCGAACAGGTCGCCCTCGACCAGCGGCACGCCCGCAAAGCCGGCCTGCAGCGCCGCCTGGAACGGCCGCAGCGCAGACGAGCCACCGGTCAGGTACACGGCCTGCAGCGCAGCTGGCGCGATGCCCGCCGCGCGCACGCAGTCCTGCGCGCAGGCGACCACGCGCGCGAGCAGCGCCTCGAGTTCCTCGGCCAGTTGTGCGGGCGTTAGCGCGATGGCCAGGCCCCGCTCGATACAGTCCAGGGCCATCGCGGCGTCGGCGTTGCGCAGCGATGCCGCGATCTTGGCCTGCTCCACGGTTTCGGCAATGCGGTGGCCCTGGCCTTCGCCGACCACGTGCAGCAGCCGGTCGTGCAGACGCAGATCGCTGTAGTTCACGCGCAGCGCGCGCGCCTCGCGCAGCGCTCGGGGCCCCGACACCCAGTGGATCAGGTGCCAGGACGACAGCTCGAAGAACATGCCGCTGGGCACCTCGCGCCCGCCCGGTCCGTGGTGACCGAAGCCCAGCGCGGGCATCACACGGGCGAGGTTGAGCCGCTGGTCGAAGTCGGTGCCGCCGATGTGCACGCCGCGCGTGGCCAGCACGTCGCGCGTGCGGTCGGTGGCGGTCGCGCGGCCCGGCGCCAGCCGCACGACCGTGAAGTCCGAGGTGCCACCGCCGATGTCGGCCACCAGCACCAGCGACTCGCCCGCGATGCGGCGCTCGTAGTCCAGCGCGGCGGCGATGGGCTCGAACTGGAACGCGATCTCTTCGAAGCCCGCGCTCTGCGCCGCGGCGCGCAGGCTGTCCTCGGCCTGGCGGTCGCGCGCGGCGTCGTCGTCGACGAAGTGCACGGGCCGGCCCAGCACCACGCGGCGCGGCCGTGCACCCAGCCGTGCCTCGGCGCGTGACGCCATTTCCGACAGGAACAGCGCGACCACGTCCTGCAAGCGCACCAACTGATCGCCGATGGCCGTGGTCTCCTGCATGAGCGCGCTGCCGAGCACGCTCTTGAGCGAGCGCATGAGCCGGCCTTCCAGGCCTGCCAGGTACTGCGCCATGGCGTCGCGGCCGAAATGCCGCAGGCCTTCCTCGGTGTTGTAGAAGACGGCCGTGGGCAGCGTGGTGGCCGGGCCTTCCATGGCCAGTGCCCGGGCTCGCCCATCGGCCGCCACATGGGCGACGGCGGAGTTGGAGGTGCCGAAGTCGATGCCCAGGGCGGGTGCGGACGGTTTCACAGCGACAAGGTGCCCGGGTCGCTGCGCCAGCGGCGCAGGGACTTCTGGAAGAACAGCGAATTGGGCACCTGCAGCAGCGCGCCGGCGTGCTCGGGTGTCACGTCTTCCAGCGTGGTGTAGACCAGCTGGATGTCGACCACCCGGCCCTTGATGCCGGGCTTGTCGCCCGAATCGATCACCTCGACGACGTCGCCCAGCCGGAACGGCCGCGTGCTGAAGATCAGCACCGCGCAGAACAGATTGGACAGCACGCTCCAGGCTGCGAAGAAGGCCACGGCGGCCACCGTCACGAAGCCCGTGAAACCGGTCCACAGCACTGTGGCCGAAACGCCCATGCGCTCCATGACGAGCAGGAAGGCGGCGCCGTAGATCAGGTAGCGCAGCATGTTGCGCACCGGTGCCACCAGGTCGGGTGGCAGCTGGTAGCGCGCGCCGACGCGCGAGACGATGCGCCGCAGCAGGTACTGCAGCAGCCAGGCCGCCACCAGGATGCCGAGGATCTGCAGCCCCGGCACGATGACGTCGATCCACTCGTGCGCCCAGGCGGGCAGGTAGGTCTTCAGATGCACTGCAGCGGTCCTTCGCAGGGCGCGACACCGAAGGCCAAGGCTGCGGCGCAGGCCATGCCAGCGGCCACTGCGGAGCCAGCCCGGCCAGCCGGCAGGCGATGGCCCCCTTCGCACAACGCAGGGTGGGCACAGCGCAGCTGGCGCAAAGGCACGGGAAGTGGCCTCACAGTTCTCGGCGCAGGGCCGGGAACAGGATCACGTCGCGGATGCTGGGCGAGTCCGTCAGCAGCATCATGAGCCGGTCGATGCCGATGCCGCAGCCACCCGTGGGGGGCATGCCGTATTCGAGCGCGCGCACGAAGTCGTGGTCGAAGTACATGGCCTCGTCGTCACCGCCGTCCTTGGCCGCGACCTGCGCCTGGAAGCGCGCGGCCTGTTCTTCGGCGTCGTTGAGCTCAGAGAAGCCGTTGCCGAACTCGCGGCCCGTGATGTACAGCTCGAAGCGCTCGGTCACCTCGGGCCGTGCGTCGTTGGCGCGCGCCAGCGGGGAGATCTCGGTCGGGTGCTCCATGATGAAGGTGGGCTGCCAGAGCTTTTCTTCCACCGTTTCTTCGAAGTACAGCACCTGCAGGCTGGCCAGGCTGCGCTTGGACAGGCGGTCCTTCTCCTCTGTCATGCCGAGTTTGCGCAGCGCCGCGATGAGCCACTCGGTGCTGTCGACGTTGTCGCCGGCTTCGGTGTGGGCCACGATGGCCTCGCGGATCGTCAGGCGTGCGAACGGCTGGGCCAGGTCCACCGGCTTGCCGCCGTAGGTCAGGGCCAGCGTGCCGCAGGCGGTCTGCGCGGCGTGGCGGATCAGCGCCTCGGTGAAGTCCATCAGGTCGCGGTAGTTCCAGTAGGCCGCGTAGAACTCCATCATCGTGAACTCGGGGTTGTGCCGGACCGAGATGCCTTCGTTGCGGAAGTTGCGGTTGATCTCGAACACGCGGTCGAAGCCGCCGACGACCAGGCGCTTCAAGTACAGCTCGGGCGCGATGCGCAGGAACATCTCCTGGTCCAGCGCGTTGTGGTGCGTGGCGAAGGGCTTGGCGTTGGCGCCGCCCGGGATCGGGTGGAGCATGGGCGTTTCCACCTCGAGGAAGCCGTTGTCCACCATGAAGCCGCGGATCGCCGAGACGGCCTGGCTGCGCGCGGTGAAGCGTGCGCGTGCGTCGGCGTCGGTGATCAGGTCCACATAGCGCTGGCGGTACTTCTGTTCCTGGTCCTGCATGCCGTGGAACTTGTCGGGCAGTGGGCGCAGCGACTTGGTCAGCAGCCGCACACTCGTGGCCTTGACCGACAGTTCGCCGGTCTTGGTGCGGAACAGCGTGCCTTCGCAGCCCACGATGTCGCCCAGGTCCCAGTGCTTGAAGGCGGCCAGGGTTTCCGGGCCCACCAGGTCCTGCGTGATGTAGAGCTGGATGCGGCCCGTGGCGTCCTGCAGTGTGGCGAAACAGGCCTTGCCCATGACGCGCTTGAGCATCATGCGGCCGGCCACCACGGCGCGCACGGCCTGGGGTTCCAGCTGGTCGTTGGCCACGCCCTCGTGCGCGGCCTGCAGCGTGGCCGCCTTGTCCTGCGGCTTGAAGTCGTTCGGGAAGGCCACGCCGCCGCCCTGGCGCGCCTGTTCGCGCAGGGCCTTGAGCTTCTCGCGCCGCTCGGCGATGAGCTGGTTGTCGTCGATGGGCGTGGGCGTGGGCGTAGGCGTGGACGTGGGTTCGGACATGGCTGAAAAGAACGGGTGGCGCGCAGGCGGGCTGCCGGCGGCGAACCCGCGATTCTAAAAGCTGGGGCGCGCGCTGTCCGCGGCCCGGGTGGGATCAGTGGGCGACGCCGTCGCGCGCGAGCACCTTGCGTGCCGTGCACCACAGGATCTTGAGGTCCAGCCGCAGGCTGCGGTGCTGCAGGTACCAGTGGTCCAGATCGACCTTGACCGGGATCGGCAATTCGTCGCGGCCGTTGATCTGGGCCCAGCCCGTGAGGCCGGGCGCCAGCGCATCCACGCCCTTTTGCGTGCGCAGCGCGATGAGGTCGTGCTGGTTGAACAGGGCAGGGCGCGGGCCGACGAGGCTCATGTCGCCCTTGAGGATGCTCCAGAGCTGGGGCAGCTCGTCCAGGCTGCTGCGGCGCAGAAAGCTGCCGATGGGCGTGAGGTACTGCTCGGGGCGCTCGAGCAGGTGCGTGGCGACCGCCGGTGTATCGGTGCGCATGCTGCGGAACTTGGGCATGCGGAAGATGCGGTTGTGGCGGCCCACGCGGTCGGACCAGTACAGGGCAGGGCCGGGCGAGCTCAGGCGCACGGCCAGGGCAACGGACAGCAGCGGCAGGGCCAGCAGCGGCAGCAGCGCCAGGGCCAGTGCGAGGTCCAGCAGGCGTTTCATGGGATCAGCCCGGCTGCCGCGCGGCGCAGGCCTTCGTCGACGCTGACAGGGGGTGACCAGCCCAGCAGCGTGCGGGCCTTGGTGATGTCGACCTGCAGGTTGCCGGACAGGCGCTCGGCCGCTGCGCGCTGGCCCATCAGCGCGGCGCCGGTCGTCAGCAGGGGGGGCGGCATGGACCATAGCCGGGCCGGTCGGCCCATGGCGGAGCCCAGGCGGCGCAACAGGTCGGGCGTGGACAGGTCCTCGCCGTCGCTGACGAGGAAGGTCTGGTTGGCTGCCGCCGGATGCGCCAGGCACAGCAGCAGGAAGTCCACAAGGTTGTCGATGCCCACCAGGCTGCGCCGGTTGTCGATGGCGGCCAGCGGCAGCGGCCAGCCACGTGCGACCGCGCGCAGCAGGGCTGCGAAGTTGGCCTTGACGCCAGGGCCGTAGACCAGCGGCGGGCGCACGATGACGACCTCCATGCCGGTGCGCGCGGCGATGGTGGCCAGGCCTTGTTCGGCTTCCCGTTTGCTGAGGGCGTAGGGGTCGTCGGGCGCTGGGGACATGGCCTCGGTGAAGGGGTTGCCGGACGATGTGGCTCCGCCGTGGACCTTGACTGTACTGACGAAGACGAAGCGGCGCACGCCCGCGGCAGCGGCCTGCGCTGCCAGGACCAGAGT
>DATKFT010000065.1:0-4583 GCA_035544335.1 Pseudorhodoferax sp. | reverse complement strand
GATGTTGTCGTGGATCTCGTCGTCGGTCGGGATCTCCACGAGCTCGACCGCGCCCTCGCCGAAGTCCGTGAGCGGCTCCACCCACAGGCTGGGGCGCTTGTCGTAGTTCACGCCGTCCAGGTAGTGGTCGAAATTGCGGTCGCGCTGCATGAGGCCGAAGCCCTTGGGCGACCGGTCGCCGAAGGCCGAGATGCCCGTGGACGCCGGGTTGTTGAGCGGGCGCCAGATGCGCTCGCCGCCGCCGGTCCACAGCGCCAGGCCGTCGGAGTCGTGCACCTCGGGCCGCCAGTCGATGCCGCCGGGCTTGAGCTTCTCCGAGTACCAGTACATCGAGGTCAGCGGCACCAGGCCCAGGCGCGCGACGTCCTGGCGCAGGAACAGCTTGCAGTCGATGTCCATGGTCACGGCCTGGTCGCGCCGCATCGCGAAGCGGTAGGCACCCGCGATGCTGGGGCCTTCGAGCAGCGCGTAGACGACCACGGTGTCGCCGCCGTCGGCCGGCGGTTCGAACCAGACCTGCGTGAACGCGGGGAACTCTTCGTTCCTGCCGTTCACGGCCACGTCCAGCGCCACGCCGCGTGCCGACAGGCCGTACTGGTAGAGCCCGCCGATCGCGCGGAAGTACGAGGCGCCCAGGAAGGCCACCCAGTCGTTGTTCTGCCAGGGCAGCTTCTTCTGGTCGCCGAGCCGGCTTTCCTGGAAGCGAAAGCCCGCGAAGCCCGCGCCGGCCGGCAGGGCCTTGGCCGGGCTGTCGGCCGGCATCTCGAAGTAGGCCGCGTCGTAGAGCAGCTCGCGCGCCCGTGCCGGTGTTGGCGCGCCGCTGCCGGCCTGGTCCAGCACGTGCATGTGCACGGGTGTCTGGAAGTAGCGGCCCAGGTGGAAGAAGGTCACCGGGAACGGGCCCGGGCCGTCCTTGAACAGCGCGGAATCGGTCTTGTACTTGAGCTTGCCGTGCGCGTCGTAGTCGATGCGTTCGAGCACATCGCGCGGCAGCGGCGGCGGCGGCGCGTAGGGCTTGGCGGCCAGCGCGCGGGCCTGCGCAACCAGCGCATCGAAAGTGAACGGCTGGGCGGGCCCGAGATGGAGACCGGCCTGCGCCAGCGCCTGTTCGGACAGGCCCAGTGCGGCCAGCGCGGCCGCGGAGCCGCCGGCGGTCAGGAAGGTTCTGCGGTGCAACATCGCAGGAACTGTACCGGAGCCGCAGGGCCCGCAGGAAGGACCCGCCGGCCATGGGGCGTTTGGGTGACGAGATGTATCGAAGAGACGGGCGATGCGGTCCTACACCAGCGTGAACGGCCCCTGGACAGCCGGCGGCGGCCGGTCCGCGGTCCTGGCCTCGGGGCCCTCGTCGATGTCGGCCAGCGGCAGCGCCGCCATGGGCCGCCCGTAGATGCGCCGCACGCGCTCGGCCAGCGGCGGATGCGCGTCGAACCAGTGCGCGCCACGCCCGCCGTCGCTGACCAGCAGCAGGTGGTGCAGGGCCGGGTGCAGCGGCTGCGCGGGCGTGCGTTGCTCGCGCGCGAGGCGCTGCTCGGTCATGACCTTGCGCAGCACGCCGCCCAGGCCGTCGCGGCTGCGCGTCCATTGCACGGTGCGCGCGTCGGCCAGGAACTCGCGCTGGCGCGACACGGCGGCCTGCAGCATGCGGCCGGCCAGCCAGCCGAACGAGCCCATCCAGCGCACGGGCCAGCCGACCAGCGCGGCCGGACCGCCGCGCTCGCACAGCGTGATGCCGAAGTGGTGCACGAGTTCCAGGCCGCTGACCATGCCGGCCAGTTGCATGTTCAGGTGGGTGTCGCCCTCGTGGACATGGCTGCATTCGTGCGCCACCATGCCTTGCAACTCCTCGCGCGTGAGCCGATCCAGCGCGCCCTGGGTCACGGCGACCACGGCATCGTGCGCATCCCAGCCCGTGGCGAAGGCGTTGATGGTCTGCACGCGCGTGAGCACCATGGCCTGCGGTCGTGGCATGCCGGCGGCGATCGCGATCTCGTCGACCACGTTGCACAAGCGCTGTTCTGCATGCGAGAGGCCGGGCCGGGCCTCGCGTGCACCGGCCCTGCGCGCCAGGCGCTGCGCGGCGCCGCTGGCATGCAGGCTGGACGTCTCGATCCACCAGCCGCCCAGCACCAGCGCCAGGGTGACGCCCATGTTCACGCTGAAGAAATAGGCGGGGAAGGGCAGCTCGCCGCCCAGCAGCAGGCGCAGTGCGAGCCAGCCCAGCGCCAGCGCGGTGTGCACGCCCACCATGGTGGCCACCACGGCCAGCACGAAGCCGGCGACGAGCTGGCGCGTCGCGCGCCTGGCATCGATCTGGTGCTCGAAGAAGCGCACGCGGCTCGTTGCGGTGGGGACTAGAACGCGACCTTGGGTGCGGCGCGCTCGGCCGCGGATTGCGTGGACTGCAGCATCGCGGCGGGCGCAAAGCCCAGCGTGCGCGCGACCAGCAGGTCCGGAAAGCGTGTGGCCGCGTCGTTGAAGGCCAGTACCTGGTCGTTGTAGGCCTGGCGTGCGAAGCCGATGCGGTTCTCGGTGCTGGTCAGCTCCTCGCTCAGCGCGCGCATGGTGGCGTCGGCCTTGAGTTCGGGATAGGCCTCCGCGACCACGAGCAGCCTGCCAAGGCTGCCGCCCAGGGCCTGCGCGGCCTGGGCCAGCGCGCCGATGGCGGCGGCCTGGGTCGGTGCGGCGCGCGCGGTGTCCGCAGCACCCACCGCGGCCCCGCGCGCACGCGTGACCGCTTCGAGCGTGGTGGCCTCGTGGGCCAGGTAGCGCCTGGCCACCTCGACGAGGTTGGGCACGAGGTCGTGCCGGCGCTTGAGCTGCACGTCGATCTGTCCGAAGGCGTTGGCGATGCGGTTGCGCGTCTGCGCGAGGCGGTTGTAGACCGCGGTGGCCCAGAGCACGGCCACCAGCACCAGCCCCGACACCACCCATCCTGTCATCGTCATGAACGCCTCCCATACCCGGCCGCCGCCCGCGGCCGCGGTCCGACTATGGCACAGCCGCCGGGCCACGCAGGGTGCCCGTGTCCATGAAGAAGCGGGGGATTTCAGTCGTCGAGCGCAGCGCTGCGCCCGCGCCGCAAGGGCCCTTCGGGTGGCGGCGACGCATCGCGCAGCACCAGCTCGCCGCGCTCGGTCAGTCCGAACACGACGGCTTCGCCGTCCTCGCCGAACGGCGTGTTGAGCGGGCCCAGGGGCACGGACGCGGTGATGAATTCCGCGGCCTTGAGCACGCGCACCTTGTCGACATCGCTGGCCTTGCGGACCAGCAGCGGGAAGTGCGCCCGCTTGAGCTGGGCGAGGTAGTCCAGCGGCATGGGTTCCTCCGTGAGCACGAGGTCCGAGGATTGTGCGGGCACCGACCGCGACCGCCGCGCCCTTTTGTGTAACGGCCCTGCTCCGTGCTGGGCCAAAGTGCGCGGGCCGGCCGCTGGCGAGCGGCTTGTGTCAGAAAGCTCCGGCCCGCGGCCCGCGGCGCGGGCCGCGCGGGTGCTCAGGCGTTCTGCGAGCCGCGGTGCGCCCAGCCCGTCGTGTGCTTTTCGATGAAGCTGAACAGCTCGTACATCACCATGGCCATCGCGCCCACCACGAGCAGGCCCGCGAAGGCCAGGCCCATCTGCATGGCCGAGCCGGCCGAGATCAGCAGGTAGCCGATGCCCTCGTTGGCGGCCGTCATCTCCGACACCGTGGTGCCGACGAAGGCCAGCGTGATCGCGACCTTCAGCGAGCCGTAGAAGTAGGGCATGGAGCGTGGCAGGCCGACCTTGACGAGCACGTCCCAGCGCTTGGCGCCGAGCACGCGCAGCACGTCCTCGAGCTCGGGCTCCAGGGTCGCCAGGCCCGTGGCAATGTTGACCATGATGGGGAAGAAGCTGATCAGGAAGGCCGTCAGGATGGCCGGCCCGATGCCGATGCCGAACCAGACCACGAGGATCGGGACGAAGGCGGCCTTGGGCAGCGCGTTGAAGGCCGTCATGAGCGGGTAGACCGCCGCATAGGCCAGGCGCGAGCTGCCGATCACGAAGCCCAGCAGCACGCCGACCACGATGGCCAGCGCGAAACCGGCCATCGTGACCCAGAAGGTGCGCCAGGCGTGGCCGGCGATGATGGCCTTGAATTCCCAGAACTGCTCCCAGATCCGCAGCGGGCTCGGGAAGATGAATTCGGAGACGGCGAACACCGAGCAGACCAGCTGCCACAGCGCGACGACCACGACGAGCAGCAGCCAGGGCGACCAGGCTTCGAGGGTTCTTTTGTTCATACCGGCAAGGTGGTGGCGGAGGCTGGGGCAGCGCCGCTGCGAATGGCACCGATGTGGCTGCGCAGTTCCAGCACGATGTCGGTGAACTCCTTGGTGTAGGTCACTTCCAGTTCGCGCGGGCGCGGCAGGTCGATCTCGCGGCGCACCACGAAGCGGCCCGGGCTCTTGCTCATGACATAGACCGTGTCGGCCAGGAACACCGACTCGCGCAGATCGTGCGTGACCAGGATCACGTTGAAGCGCTGTTCGGTCCACAGGTCGCGCAGGATGCACCAGAGCTCCTCGCGCGTGAACGCGTCGAGTGCGCCGAAGGGCTCGTC
>DATKFT010000064.1:0-2876 GCA_035544335.1 Pseudorhodoferax sp. | reverse complement strand
GTAGGCGCCCAGCAGCACGCGGGCCGGCCGCCAGGTGGCGAAGGTGGTCAGTGCGGTTGAAGCTGGACGGCCGCGGCCAGCCCAGCACCAGCGTGGCCAGCACGCCGCCGACCGTGAAGGTCGCGGCCGCGCCACCGGTCGGCCCCAGCAGTTCGGACACGCTGCGGATCAGGCCGACCGAGGCGCTCCACAGCGCCACGGCCACCAGGCCGGTCAGCGTGCCGGCGCCCTGGGCCGTGGGGGCGGATGCGGGGGCGGCGGCTGACTTCATCGCGGGAACACGGGGACCACGGGGAACACGGGGGCGTAAGGCCCTGCATGATAGGCCGCGGCCGGGGACCGGCTCCGCCGCGCTCAGGCAAGGGCGGGCGCGCGGACGATCAGCGCGCTCTGGATGCGCTGTGCATCCACCGCCTCGACCCTGAACGCGTAGCCCGCGTGCTGATGGACATCGCCCTGGGCCGGCAGGCGCCCGAAGGCCTGCAGCAGGAAGCCGGCCAGGGTGTAGGCCTCGGTGCCGCGCACCAGGCCGTCGATGCCGAGCAGGCTTTCCAGCTGGTGCAGGTCGGCCGTACCGGCCACCTGCCAGCGGCCGCCCTCCAGCGGCTGGATCTCCAGCGTCTCGTCCTCGTCGGGAAACTCGCCGGCGATGGCCTCCAGCACGTCGATGGGCGTCACGATGCCGGTCAGCAGGCCATGCGCGTCGTGCACGAGCACGAGCTGGCCACGCGCGCCGCGCAGCACGCCGATGGCGTCGAGCACGGGCATGGTCTCGGGCACGAAGACGGGCTGGCGCAGCCAGCCGTTGGGCTCCAGCCGGCCCTTGTCAGCGATCGCACCCAGCAGGTCCTTGGCGCGTGCCACACCCAGCACCTGGTCCAGCGCGCCGCGGCACACGGGGTAGATGCCGTGCGGTGCGGCCATCAGCTTGCGCCGGTTGGTCTCGCCGTCGTCCTCCACGTCGACCCAGGAGATGTCGGCGCGCAGCGTCATGATGGAGCGCACCTTGCGCTCGGCCAGGCGCAGCACGCCGCCGACCATGTGGCGCTCCTCGGCCGCGAAGGCCGGCCCGGGCAGGGCCGGCGCGGCGTCGTCGGGCGCGGCCGCGGCCTGGGCCGGCGTGCGCTGGCCCAGCATGGCGAGCACGCGCTCGGCCGTGCGCTGGCGCAGCGGCCGCCGGGCTTCGTGCTTGTCGGCATTGCGGCGCGCAAGCTGGTTGAAGCACTCGATCAGGATCGAGAAGCCGATGGCCGCGTACAGATAGCCCTTGGGCAGGTGGAAGCCCAGCCCCTCGGCCACCAGCGACAGGCCGATCATGAGCAGAAAGCTCAGGCACAGCACCACCACGGTCGGGTGCGCGTTCACGAAGCGCGTGAGCGGCTTGGAGGCCAGCAGCATCACGCCGATGGAAATCACCACGGCGGCCATCATCACGGGCAGCTCGTTGACCATGCCCACGGCCGTGATCACGGCGTCCAGCGAGAACACCGCGTCCAGCACCACGATCTGCGCGACCACGAGCGAGAAGCCCGAGTAGGCCACCGTGGCGCTGGCCTGGTGCTGCACGCCTTCCAGCCGCTCGTGCAGCTCCGAGGTGGCCTTGAACAGCAGGAACAGGCCGCCCACGAACAGGATCAGGTCGCGGCCCGAAAAGCCCTGGCCGAACACGCTGAACAGCGGCGTGGTCAGTGTGACCAGCCAGGAGATGACCGACAGCAGCGCGAGCCGCATCAGCAGCGCCAGCGACAGCCCGATCACGCGCGCGCGGTCGCGCTGGTGCGGCGGCAGCTTCTCGGCCAGGATGGCGATGAAGACCAGGTTGTCGATGCCCAGCACGATCTCGAGCACGACCAGCGTGGCCAGGCCGACCCAGACGCCCGGGTCGCTCAGCAGCTCGAGCATGGCGCGCGGCGGTGCCGGCCGTGGCGCGAAGCGGCCGGGCTGTCAGTGCGGGGAAAGGCAGGGGAGGGAGATGCCGCAACGCTGGCGTTGGGCGGGGTGGCCGATGCGGTCGGGCTTCGACTGGGAGGCTCCGGATCGCATGGCTCTGAGGCTGAGTCCATGCCCAGCACTCTAGCGGCCACAGGTGGCGGGTGGCCGGGTTTCTCGGTGCGCCATGGGGCCATGGGCGTCCGTCAGCCGGTGGTCAGGGGGCTTGTGCGTCGATGACGCGGCGGACCGTGTCCAGTGCCAGGGCCAGCGCCTCCATGCCCACCGAGCCCAGCGCCACGCGGATCGCGTGCGGCACCTGCGGGGAGGCTGCGAACGGCTCGGCCGTGGAGACCGCCACCCCTTCGTCCAGCAGCGCCTGTGCCACGCGGTCGGCCCGCAGTTCCGGCGCCAGCGGCAGCCAGCAGAAGTAGCTGTTCGGGTGCCGCACGGGCTGCAGGCCGGCGAAGGCCTGGCCGGCCAGCGCCTGGCGCGCGGCCGCGTCCGCGCGCTTGTCGGCCTCCAGGCGCTGCACGGTGCCATCTGCGATCCAGCCGCAGGCCATGGCCGTCATCACGCCGGGCGTGTTCCAGGTCGTGGCGCGGATGGCGCGCTCGATGCGCGGCATCCATGCGGCCGGTGCGGCGACGAAGCCCACGCGCAGGCCCGTGGCCACGCTCTTGGACAGGCCGGACACATAGACGGTGCACTCGGGCGCCAGCGCGGCCAGCGGCGCGGGCGGGTCCGGCGCGAGGAAGGCGTAGGCCGCGTCCTCGAAGAGCAGCAGGCCGTGCCGGCGCGCAAGCGCCACGAGCTGGCGGCGCCGGGCCAGGCCCATGACCCAGCCCAGCGGGTTGTGCAGCGTGGGCATGGTGTAGACCGCGCGCACGCCCCGGTGCCGGCACAGTGCCTGGAGCGCGTCCAGGTCGGGGCCCGCACCGGCGGCC
>DATKFT010000063.1:0-6327 GCA_035544335.1 Pseudorhodoferax sp. | reverse complement strand
GCCGCCTACAGGCAGATGGAGGCTTTCAACGCCGATGTAGCGCACGAACTCAACACGCCGCTGACGACCTTGATCAGCAGCAGCGAACTTGCGCTGCGCAAAGCGCGCAGCATGGATGAGTTGCAAGATGTGCTGGGCTCCAACCTGGAGGAATTGGCCCGGCTGGCGCGCATCGTGGCCGACATGCTCTTTCTGTCGCGCGCACACAGGGGCATCGGTGCGCGCCGGGAACATGTCGAAAGCCTGGCGCAACTCGCGGCAGACGTCGTGGAGTTTCATGAAGCCGCGATGCAGGAAGCCAATGTTGCCCTGCGCATGCGTGGCGACGCATCCGGCAACGTCGACGCGAGGCTGCTGCAACGCGCACTGTCCAATTTGCTGGGGAATGCCACGCGCCATGCAACCGCTGGATCCACCATCGCGTTGGACCTGCACCGCACCGAAGCCGGAAACATCGAGATCGTGGTCGAGAACGAGGGGCAGACGATCGATCCGGTCCACCTGCCGCGCCTGTTCGACCGCTTCTTCCGCGTCGATCCGGCGCGCACGCATGCGGACCGGAACCATGGTCTGGGTCTGGCCATCGTGGGGGCCATCGCCCACATGCACCAGGGCGGGACGCTGGCCCAGTCCGAAGCGGGCCGCACCCGCATCGGCCTCTGGCTCGCGGATCCCGCGCCATGACAAAGACGTCACCGACCAGACCGGCAATTCGAGGACGCGCTTCCGAGACTAGTGCCATGCGCAAGGTCGCGCATGCAACACGAGCAAAGGAAGTCCCATGTCCCGCAACCGTACGGCCCTCTTCACTCTGGTCGGTCTGATGGCATTCGGCGCGCAAGCCGCCAACGACGCACCGCTGACCCGGGAGCAGGTGCGCGCCGAGTACCTCAAGGCACGCAGCGAAGGCTGGCTGCCACCAACAGGCGAGGTCGGACAAGTGTTCCAGGTGAGCAAGCCCACGAGCCAGCTGACGCGTGCCGAGGTGCTTCGCGAACTGGCAGCCAGTGGGCCAGTACCCACAGGGGAAGGTTCAGACCTCGGCAACAGCCGCGAGTCGCTGAGCTTGCGCAGCCGAGCCGAGGTGCACGCGGAGGCCGTCGAGGCGACGCGTTCAGGTGTTCGTCTCGGCGGCGAGCTGTAATCCCTGTGCCCCCCGCACGGCACATACCCCGCAAGGTGGGCTCTGCGCAAACAAGTCGGGGTCAGCGAGAGGCGGTTCGCGGATCGCCCGCAGCCGCTTTGAATTCCTTGAGCTCATCCTCGTAGATCTGCATGGCCAGCTCGTACAGGATCGCGTTCTTGGCGATCTTGGCCGTCTGGGTATTCATGTCGACCGAGTTGTTGTCCAGCTGCGGTTGGTCTGGCTGCTCATAGCCGCCAAGCTCCAGGGTGCTGCGCGGCCGGGCTATGGCGGCCGGTCCGAAGTGCTTGTCCGACCTGGCATCCAGCTGGGGCGCATTCCCTCTGGACAGGACCTGCTCCATGGTGTTCGCGAAGTGGATATCCCGCGTCTTGAAGCCAGGCGTGTCCACGTTCGCGATGTTGCCGGCAAGTAGCGCCTGTCGCTGGCCACGCATCACCACAGCTTCGCCGCGCCACTCCTCTGTCGCGCCGATGCGGTCGGAGAGCGATCCCAGGCGCATGAATCGATTGGCAGTGTTCATGACGACGTCATTCCAGTTGAAATTCTTCGTGCACCCCAATCGGGTGGGGGGACGGCGCTACCAGATCCTTCACGCGCTGTTTCACGGTTGTCATCCGCACCTCCTCAGCGCTGCTCGATCACATAACCCAAGCCCCGCACGGTGTGCAGCAGCTTGGATGGATACGGATCGTCCAACTTGCGCCGCAATCGACGCACCGACACATCGATCACGTTGGTCGTGGCATCGAACGGCATGTCCCACACGCGCTCGGAGATCAAGGTCCGCGAGACGATCTCTCCGGGCCGCTCCAGCAACACCATCAGCAACGAGAATTCCTTGCGCGTCAGATCCAGGCGCTGTCCCGCCCGTTCGGCGCGCTTGCGCGCCAGGTCCAGTACCAGGTCGGCCACCTGCAGGCGCGCCCCGGAGCCTTCGGGCAGGCAGCCTCGCCGGACATGCAAGCCGACCCGGGCCAGAAACTCGGACATGGCGATCGGCTTGAGCAGATAGTCGTCGGCCCCGGCTTCCAGACACGCCACCTTGTCGTCCAGGCTGTCCAGCCCCGTGACCACGATCACGGGCGTGTTCTTCGACTGCCGGACGGCCTTCAGCACCGCGAAGCCGTCGAGCCCTGGCAGCCGCAAATCCAGCACGATCAGGCAGTAGTCGCGCCCCAGGGCGAGGTCGCGGCCATGCACGCCGTCGACGGCGTAGTCCACGCGGAAGCCGTTATGGGTCAGTCCCTGACCGATGTACTGGGCGTATGGAAGCTGGTCATCAATGATCAGGACTTTCATTGGCGACGCGGTGTCCTCGCTGCCGCATTCCGCTCTGACAGCATCGATCAGTCGGCCAGCGCCATCTGCAAGGTGTGGCGCTGCTTCTGTGCCCACTTCGTTCCCACGCGCATGGCGTCACGCTGCTGTGAGGTGGCCGAAGCGAAGAACATCGATTCCTGCAAGCCCAGTCGCTCGAACAGCCGGCGCTGTTGCAGCGAGCGCGCTCGCAGTGGCGCTTCGACCACGATAGCGTCGGAATCGTCGTCACCAAACATCGTTGCAGCGCGTTCCAGGCAGTCCATGGCGGCGTCCGAGGTGGCAGGCACTGCACGAGGCTCCGCCAGGCGCATCTTCACGACGAATGGGTTCTTGCCCACCACCAAGCCCCAGGGCCGCTTGCCGTGAGCCGGGTTGACAGACAGCGCTTCCAGCTTGGTCAGGCCGAAGTGCCGGGCAAGCCGCAGCCGCATGGCCAGCAGTGGTGCAGCGCGCTGCACCTCCATCAGTGCGGCCTGAACAGCCGCCTCATCCGCGTCGACAGGCAGGACCAGCGACTGCAACAAGATGCGTGCCATGACATCGCCCTTGCGCGCGGCCAGGGACAGCCAGGCAACAGCCCGTTCCATGGACTCGATCTCCTGCGCGTCACGCAATTCAAGCGCACCGAGCCGACGTTCCGCTTCCGCGATGCCGGCCTGCGCGGCCTTCTCGAGGCAGAAGCGCGCCATCATCGGATTGGCCACCGACCCTCGGTAATCCGCGCAGATGCGGTAGAGATGCAGCCATGCCCCCGCCGCGCCGCCGTCCGCGGCCCGCAGCAGCAGCGCAGCAGCCTTGCGAAGCTGGGGGGCGGCCACCAGCCGCTCGGGCGGCAATGCTCCGCAGCGGATGCCAGCCAGCGCCCGACCGAGGGTGTTGCAGGCACCGATGTCGCCCGCGCCACCGATGCGATCCAGGGCGTTCTCGATCAACACCTTTGACAGGCTGCCCAGCGGCAGTGCGTGCAGCTCGGCATGGTGAACCACGTCCACGACGAGCTGCATCACCGACATGGGAAGCGCTTCGAACGGCTCGGGGAGCGCGTCGAGGACAAGAATGGCGCGGTCGAGCCGACCCTGGTCCAGATTCGCCTTGGCTGCCCGCAGAACGACCTCGGCGACGTCCATCGGCTGCAAGGCGCGGATGGCTTGGAGCAGATCCGCAGCGCGGCGTGAACCGTCAGCGCTGTGCGGCAACAGGCTATCGAACGACAGGTCGCAGCAGCGGTCGAGCAAGGCCTTGGCGGCCGCGAGATCGCCGCAGACGACATGCCAGGCGGCGAGCTTGAGCCTCGCCGTGTCGAAGTGCTCGGCCCCGATTTGCAGAACGTCAAGCTGCTTGTGGACCAGGATGTCCTGCAACTCCATGTGCTGCACCATGCACTGCGCTGCTGCACGTGGCGCCTGCGGCAAGGCCGCGCGCAGGTAGCTCAGGCCGACCGCGGTGTTCCGCGCGAAGCCGGAGCCGCCTGTGAGATAGGCCTCCGCGAGCTTCAGGCGCGCGTCGGCATCTCCCTGCTTCGCAAGCTGCCTGAGCTGAATATCCTGGCGCCGCATTCGAACCTCCGAGGCGCAATGGCCATGGACAAATTTAAAGTGAAGAACGTCGCATTTCCTTTGCGACACCGCATTGGTGCGCATTCTCCAAACACAAAAGTCCCAATTCGGCGCCAAAGTGATGACAGTTTTGATAGGTGAATGAAAGATTTCTGACCGGAATCTCGATCTGTTCACCGTCCCACTGCATCTGTTGGCCCAAAGAAACACGAATCCACTAGTTTTTGTGACTTTGACTTGCGCTGACCTGTCCATTCGTGATCAGTGAAAATTTGATGAAAGAGCCGTCCTAAGATTTCGGCCGATGTCTAAGAACGGCATCGAAACATACCGTCATCACCTTCTCAGCCAAGGACCTCCCATGAAAATCAATCGCGCACTGGCTCTTTCGTTTGCAGCTGCCTCTCTCGGTGCAAGCGCTCAGTCGTCGGTCACCCTGTTCGGCGTCGTCGATGCGAACGTTCGGTACGTGAAGAACAGCGGTCTGTCCAGCAACTACGGCATGAGCAACAGCGGCCTGTCATCCGGCCGCTTGGGCTTTCGCGGTGTCGAAGACCTGGGGGGCGGCCTGAAGGCGGGCTTCTGGCTGGAGTCCGACGTCAACGCCGACACTGGCACCATCAGTTCGACCGGAAAGATGTTCCAGCGTCGCTCCACGGTCAGCCTGATGGGCGGCTGGGGCGAGGTGCGTCTGGGCCGCGACTTCGCGCCTTCGTCGGTCCACTCGTTCAAGTACGACCCGTTTGGCGTGATCGGCATCGGCGGCCAGAACGTCACTGCCAGCTCCGCCCGCGCCCTGGCCAACTACTACCGCCATGACAACGCCGTGGGCTACTTCACGCCGAACTTCGGCGGCGTCCAGGCCGAGTTCATGTTTGCGCCGGACGAGAACGCCGCCAACAATGTCGGTCGCCACCTGTCGGGCCGCGTCTCCTTCGAGAACGGCCCGGTCAGCGTGTCGGTGTCCTACGGCACCACCAATGTGAACGTCAACGGCACGAACACCGGCAAGTTCAAGCAGCTGGGCCTGGCGGGCTCCTACAACTTCGGCGTGGCCCAGCTCGTCGCCAGCTTCTACCGCGACGACCTGCCACAGGGCAGCTACGTCAACGCTGGCACGACCTACCTGGCCGGCTCCGAAGACCGCTATCTGATCGGCGTGAACGTGCCGGTCGGCAACGACCTGATCCGTGCTTCGTACGTCCGCACCAATGCGCGCAAGGGTACGACCGCCTACAACGACAGCGATGCCAGCAAGCTGGCCATCGGCTACGTGCACAACATGTCCAAGCGCACCGCTGTGTACGGCACGATCGCCCGCGTGAGCAACGACGGCGCGGCCAACTTCACCATCGCCGGCGGTGCCGCGGCGCCCGGTGGCTGGTCCGGCAACTCGACCGGTGCCGAGGTGGGCATCAGGCACAGCTTCTGATTCGCGCTGCGGAGACCCGCCACCGATATTGAGAATATTGGATAAATCTGCATTCGAGCGTGGATTTCCGAGCCGCGGCGTCTTCTTTGAGACGTCACGGCTGGATTCTTTTTGAAGATTATTGAAATAATCCCAAAAAGCAGAGAAAACCACTTTTTCGATGACCTCAAGATGACAAATTTGTCATCTTCTTGGCGGGTTTATTGAGGCTTGGGTTGAAAGAATTCCTTATCCCTGAAAAGGGATAGGAACAACCCATGACCAGATTACCAAGGCGATCGGTGTCAGCCGCATCGCGTTTCTCCTTTCCATTGGCGGGCATAGGCGATTGCGCCGCAACGATGCGGTATCCGTGCATCGCCTCGACAACAGCCATTGAGTCGCATGCAATTCCCCGGAGGCCGGGGTGCGCCTGAAATCCGGCCACGGGCTTTTACGCCCACCTGCGCTCCAAGCACCCATCCTGAATCTGCTGGTTGCGTTGTGGATCCTCGCCGTGCTGAACCGCCCCTTCTGGGGCGCGTTGTGGCAGGCGACGGGCGGCTGGGATGCGGAGCACGCGACCTATCTGCTGAGCCTGCCCGTGTTCGCGCTGGCCTGGGTCTGGCTCTGTCTGGAGCTGTTGACATGGGGCCGCGCCGCCAAGCCCGTGCTGTGCACGCTGCTCGTGCTGTCTGCGGCCGTGGCGTACTTCATGCACCGCTACGGCATTGCCTTCGACCGCGGCATGTTCACGAACCTCATGGAGACCGACCCGGCAGAGGTGCGCGAACTGCTGAATCCGTCCATGGTCCTGTGGATCGCTGGGCTTGGCCTGCTTCCCGCTGTAGCCGTGGCGTGGTGGCCCAGGGTGCGCAGGAGCGTGGTCGGCA
>DATKFT010000062.1:0-5833 GCA_035544335.1 Pseudorhodoferax sp. | reverse complement strand
AGCTGTACGAGATGAGCAAGGAGGAAGGCGACGAGGCCGGCCTCATGACCATCGAGGCCGAGGCGGCCAAGCTCAAGCCGCTGATCGAGGAGCTGGAGTTCCGCCGCATGTTCCGCAATGAGGCCGACCCGCTCAACTGCTTTGTGGACATCCAGGCCGGCGCTGGTGGCACCGAGGCCTGCGACTGGGCCAGCATGCTGCTGCGCCAGTACCTCAAGTACGCCGAACGCAAGGGCTTCAAGGCCACGGTCGAAGAAGAAACCCCGGGCGACGTGGCCGGCATCAAGAGCGCCACGATCAAGATCGAGGGCGAATACGCCTTCGGCCTGCTGCGCACCGAAACCGGTGTGCACCGCCTGGTGCGCAAGAGCCCGTTCGACAGCTCGGGCGGCCGCCACACCTCGTTTGCGTCGCTGTTCGTCTACCCCGAGATCGACGACTCCATCGAGATCAACATCAACCCGGCCGACGTGCGCACCGACACCTTCCGTGCCTCCGGCGCGGGCGGCCAGCACATCAACAAGACCGATTCGGCCGTGCGGCTCACGCACATCCCGACCGGCATCGTCGTGCAGTGCCAGGACGGCCGCAGCCAGCACAGCAACCGCGACGTGGCCTGGAAGCGGCTGCGCTCGCGGCTGTACGACCACGAGATGCGCAAGCGCCAGGAAGAGCAGCAAAAGCTCGAGGACAGCAAGACCGATGTGGGCTGGGGCCACCAGATCCGCAGCTACGTGCTGGACAACAGCCGCATCAAGGACCTGCGCACCAACGTCGAGATCTCGGCCACGCAGAAGGTGCTGGACGGCGACCTGGACCCCTTCATCGAAGCATCGCTGAAGCTGGGCATCTGAGGATGAAGACCGAGGCCCTGATCTTCGACATGGACGGCACCATGGTCGACTCCATGCCCTGGCACGCCCAGTCCTGGGTGGCGTTCTGCCGCCGGCACGGCATCGCAATGGACACCGCGGAGATCCTGGCCCGCACCACCGGGCGCAACGGTGTGGAGTGCATGGCCGAGGTCTTCGGCCGCCCGCTGGGCGAGCCCGAAGCCCTGGCCCTGGTGCACGAAAAGGAGCAGATCTACCGCGATCTGTTCACGGCCCACTTCCGCGAGGTGGCCGGCTTCACGGCCTTCGCGCGCCAGGCCGCGGCACGCGGCCTCAAGCTCGCCGTGGGCACCGCCGGCGACCGGCACAACATCGCTTTCGTGATGTCGCGCCTGGCCATGGAGCCCGCGCCGCAGGCCATCGTCGGCGGCGACGAGGGCCTGCCCGGCAAGCCCCAGCCCGCGATCTTCCTGGAGGCCGCGCGCCGCATCGGCGTGGCGCCCGCACACTGCATCGTGTTCGAAGATGCCCCGTTCGGCATCGAAGCCGCACGCCGCGCCGGCATGCGTGCCGTGGCCGTGTGCAGCACGCACAGTGCCGACGAACTGGCCGGCCCGCACGTGATCGCGGCCGCGCACAACTACGACCAACTCGCCCATTCGAACTTTCTGGAGATGCTTGATGCTGCAATCGCGTGACGCGCAGAGCCAGCCCGTGGCCATCCACCGCGGGGACTACCAGGCACCGGCGTTCTGGATCGACACGGTGGAACTCTGCTTCGACCTGGACCCGGCCAAGACCCGGGTGCTCAACAAGATGGTGCTGCGCCGCAACCCCGAGGTTGCGGCCCAGGCCTTGCGGCTGGACGGCGAGGAGCTGAACCTCGCGCGCGTGCTGGTCAACGGCCAGGGTGCCTCGTTCCGCATCGACGGCGGCCAGCTCGTGCTGGAAAACCTGCCGGCGGCCGAGGACGGCCCGTTTTCGCTGGAGATCTTCACGACCTGCGCACCGGCCAAGAACACCAAGCTGATGGGCCTGTACGTCAGCAACGGCTCGTTCTTCACGCAGTGCGAGGCCGAGGGCTTTCGCCGCATCACCTACTTCCTGGACCGTCCCGACGTGATGGCCAGCTACACGGTGACCTTGCGCGCCGACAAGACGCTCTACCCCGTGCTGCTGTCCAACGGCAACCTGGTCGAGCACGGTCCGCTGGCCGGCGAGGGCAACGAGAACCGCCATTTCGCCAAGTGGGTCGATCCGCACAAGAAGCCCAGCTACCTGTTCGCACTCGTGGCCGGCAAGCTCGTGGCGCGCGAGCAGCGCATCCGCTCGCGCCTGGGCGGCGACCACCTGCTGCAGGTCTATGTGCGCCCGGGCGACCTGGACAAGACCGAGCACGCCATGCAGTCGCTGATGGCCTCGGTGGCCTGGGACGAGGCCCGCTTCAGCCTGCCGCTGGACCTGGAACGCTTCATGATCGTGGCGACCAGCGACTTCAACATGGGGGCCATGGAGAACAAGGGCCTCAACATCTTCAACACCAAGTACGTGCTGGCCAGCCAGGCCACGGCCACGGACACCGACTTCGCCAACATCGAGTCGGTGGTGGGCCACGAGTACTTCCACAACTGGACCGGCAACCGCGTGACCTGCCGCGACTGGTTCCAGCTGAGCCTGAAGGAAGGCCTCACGGTCTTCCGCGACCAGGAGTTCAGCCAGGACCTGTGCGCCGAGCCCTCGGCCCGCGCCGTCAAGCGCATCGAGGACGTGCGCGTGCTGCGCACCGCGCAGTTCCCCGAGGACGCCGGCCCCATGGCGCACCCCGTGCGCCCCGACAGCTACGTGGAGATCAACAACTTCTACACCGTCACGGTCTACGAAAAGGGCGCCGAGGTCGTGCGCATGATGCAGACCCTGGTCGGCCGCGCAGGCTTTGCGGCCGGCATGAAGCTGTACTTCGAGCGCCACGACGGCCAGGCCGTGACCTGCGACGATTTCGCCCAGGCCATTGCGGACGCCAATCCGGACTCTGAACTCGCACGCCTGCTGCCGCAGTTCAAGCGCTGGTACAGCCAGGCCGGCACGCCGCGCGTGCAGGCCGCAGGCCAGTTCGATGCCGCCACCGGCCGCTACACGCTCACGCTCACGCAGAGCTGCCCGCCCACGCCGGGCCAGGCGCTCAAGGAGCCCTTCGTGATCCCGGTCGCGCTGGGACTGCTGGGGGCGGACGGCCAGGAACTGCCCACGCAGCAGCCGGCGTTGTTCGTGATGACCGAGGCGCAGCACGAGCTGGTGTTCGAGGGCCTCGCGGCCGAGCCCGTGCCCTCGCTGCTGCGCGGCTTCTCGGCCCCCGTGATCCTGGACATCGAGTACAGCGACGCCCAGCTGCTCGCACTGCTGGCGCACGACAGCGACCCGTTCAACCGCTGGGAAGCCGGCCAGCGCCTGGCCCTGCGCCGTGCGCTCAAGGCCATTGCCGACAACGGCTCCGCGGCCGGCCAAGCGGTGCTGGACAGCGCCTTCATCGAAGCCATGCGCGCCGTGCTGCGCCACCCCGCGCTGGACGCCGCGTTCAAGGAGCTGGTGCTGACGCTGCCGTCCGAGACCTACCTGGCCGAACAGCTGGACGTGGTCGACCCGCAGCGCATCCACGCCGTACGCGAAGCCATGCGCGCCCAGCTGGCCGAGGCGCTGTTCGAGGACTGGCAATGGGCCTACGAGGAACACCGCGACAACGGCGCCTACCAGCCCGACCCGCGCTCCTCGGGCCGGCGTGCGCTGGCCGGGCTGGCGCTGGCCCAGCTGTGCCTGGCCGCGCGCGCCAGCGGCGATGCCATCTGGCCCGGCAAGGCCTACCAGCGCTTCAAGGACGCCGGCAACATGACCGACCGCTTCAACGCGCTGTCGGCCCTGGTGGCCAGCGCCCACGAACTCGCGGCCCCGGCCCTGCAGCGCTTCCATGCACTGTTCAAGGACGAGGCCCTGGTGCTGGACAAATGGTTCGCGCTGCAGGCCGGCAGCCCCGACCGCAACGGCAACGTGCTGCCGGCGGTCAAGCAGCTCATGAAGCATGCGGACTTCAACCTGCGCAATCCCAACCGCGCGCGCAGCGTGATCTTCAGCTACTGCAGCGCCAACCCGGGCGGCTTCCACCGCACGGACGCCGCCGGCTACGTGTTCTGGGCCGACCGCGTGATCGAACTCGACGCCATCAACCCACAGGTCGCCGCGCGCCTGGCGCGCGCGTTGGACCGCTGGAAGAAGCTGGCCGAGCCCTACCGCACGGCCGCGCGCGAGGCCCTGGCCCGCGTGGCGGCCAAGACCGACCTGTCCAACGACGTGCGCGAGGTCGTCACGCGCGCACTGGACTGAACCCCCACTTCGAAGGAATCCCATGTCCCAGAAAGTTTCACTGACCCGCTATCTGGTCGAGCAGCAGCGTGTCGACGGGCTGATCCCGGCCCAGCTGCGCCTGCTGCTGGAGGTCGTGGCGCGCGCCTGCAAGCGCATCAGTTTCGCTGTCAACAAGGGTGCACTCGGCGACGTGCTCGGCGCCGCCGAGACCCAGAACGTGCAGGGCGAGATGCAAAAGCAGCTCGACATCATCGCCAACGAGGTGCTGATCGAAGCCAACGAATGGGGCGGCCACCTGGCCGCTATGGCTTCGGAGGAAATGGAAGGCATCTACGTGGTGCCCAACCGCTACCCACAGGGCGAGTACCTGCTGCTGTTCGATCCCCTGGACGGCTCGTCCAACATCGACGTGAACGTCTCCATCGGCACCATTTTCAGCGTGCTCAAGAAGCCTGACGACCATCCGGGCGTGCACGAGGCCGACTTCCTGCAGGCCGGCGCCAAGCAGGTCGCGGCGGGTTACTGCATCTACGGCCCGCAGACCACGCTGGTGCTGACTGTCGGCGATGGCGTCGCGATGTTCACGCTGGATCGGGAACAGGGCTCCTTCGTGCTCACGCAGGAGAACTTGCGCATTCCGGAAGACACGAAGGAATTCGCGATCAACATGAGCAACATGCGCCACTGGGACGCCCCCGTGAAGCGCTACATCGACGAATGCCTGGCCGGCAAGGAAGGCCCGCGTGGCAAGGACTTCAACATGCGCTGGGTGGCCAGCATGGTGGCCGACGTGCACCGCATCCTCACGCGCGGCGGCATCTTCATGTACCCCTGGGACAAGCGTGAGCCCGAAAAGCCGGGCAAGTTGCGCCTGATGTACGAAGCCAACCCCATGGGCTGGCTCGTGGAACAGGCCGGCGGCGCTGCCACCAACGGCCGCGAACGCATCCTGGACCTGCAGCCCTCCAAGCTGCACGAGCGCGTGAGCGTGGTCCTGGGTTCGAAAAACGAAGTTGAGCGTGTGACCGGCTACCACCTGCAATCTTGATGCTATAATCGATGGCTGTGTCTGATTCGCACAAAAATGTGCACAGCCGACAAGCCAAGACATTCGCAGTGCGAATAGGTAGGCAAAAAAGACTGTATAATCTGACACTTACAGAAATCGTACCGACGATCCTGTAGCACAGTTGACAAGTTTTCGCCGGTGTAGCTCAGTCGGTAGAGCAGCTCATTCGTAATGAGAAGGTCGGGTGTTCGATTCATCTCTCCGGCACCAAAACTGAAAAGGGAACCCCGCTATCCAAAAGGTAGCGGGGTTTTTCTTTGCCTGTTCGGTGCGGCCCATCCGTGCAGGGCTGATTCCCGCGTCACCGCCGCATGTCATGGCTTTGCTTGCTGCGGCGTCGGCAGACAGGGACCGCTCCTCCGCTGAACGGCGCTGCTCAATTCACAGGCACCGCGTCGCAAGCCGCGCCAGGCGAAGATTCCCCAGAGATCGCCAGCCGCTTGTCCACCGCCTTGCCCACGGGCAAAGGGGACAAGTAGCGGCGCTAAGCCACCACATGCTCGGCGATGAACACCAGCCGCGTGCGATCGGCCTGGTTGAAAACCGTGAAGCGAACAAGCCGCAGGGTCTGGCCTTC
>DATKFT010000061.1:0-2007 GCA_035544335.1 Pseudorhodoferax sp. | reverse complement strand
GGCGACTCGGTGGCCCGGGTCGAAGAGGGCTCGGGCCAGGTGGCCGAAGCCGGCCGCACCATGGAGGCCATCGTGCAGAGCGTGCAGCGCGTGAGCGACCTCGTGGCCGAGATCTCCGCGGCCAGCCAGGAGCAGAGCCAGGGCATCGAGCAGGTGCACCAGGCGATCTCGCAGATGGACACCGTGACCCAGCAGAACGCGGCGCTGGTCGAAGAGGCGGCCGCTGCGACGGGATCGCTCAAGTCGCAGGCCGACCAGCTGGCCTCGGCGGTCAGCGTGTTCCGGATCGAGGGCGGCACCGCCGAACGCCTGGCCGCACCGGCGCCGGCACCGCGGCGTCCGGCGCCGGCCGCGCCTGTTGCGCGTGTTGCACCGGCCACGCGTCGCGCAGCGTCCGCACCGGCCAAGCCTGCCGTGGGGGCGCCCGCCAGACCGGCCGTGCCGGCCGCCGCGAAGCCGGCGGCAGCACCGGCCCAGCGCCTGGCGGCGCCCGCACCACGGCAGCCCGTGGCGGCCGGTCGCGAGGACGAGTGGGAAAGCTTCTGAGCCAGGCCCGGCCCCGGCACGGGGCCGTTCAGGCAGCCTGACCGGCGTTCAGCCCAGGTGTTCGAACCGAGGCTGCAGGCGCCCGTCGATCTCGACGGTCTCGACGAACATCGCATGCGGCCGCACCCACCAGCCCGTGGCGTTGTACAGCGGGCGGTAGAGCACCATGGGCTCGGCCGTCTCGCTGTGGCGGGCCACGCCCAGCACCTCGTAGAGGCCACCCTTGTAGTGGCGGTAGCGCCCAAGCGCGATGGCGGGCAGCGGCAGGAGGTCGTCGTCGGGCATGGCCTGGGGCGCGCGGGGCGCCGAGAAACAAAACGCGCGATTCTCGGTGCAGCGCGACATCCGGTGCCCGCGCCAGCCCCGCAGGGACTTCGCCGACAATCGCGGGCTTTTTTCGGCGGCGGTTTGCGCCGCGCTTGCACCATGCCCCACATCGTTGTCGAGTACACCCCCAACCTGGGCGAGCTGCCCTTGGACGCCATGCTGGCCGCGGCCACGCGCCACCTGACCGGCAGCCCCGAGGTCACGGACGAGGCCGACCTCAAGGCGCGCGTGCTGCGCACCACGCACTTCCGCGTCGGCACGCAGGACGCCGGCCGCGGCTTCATCCATGTGCAGCTGCGCATCCTGGCCGGCCGCACGCCCGAGGCCAAGAAGGACCTCAGCCAGCGCGTGGCCCAGGGCTTCCTCGACCACATGCCGCGTTTCGGCCCGGACCTCGTCGCCCACCTGAGCGTGGAGGTGGTCGACATGGACCGCGCCAGCTATACCAAGGTGCGGCTGGACTGAGCCTGGATGCGGCCGTGGCGCGTGGACCTCAGGCCGGCCGCGTCTCCAGCTGCTTGACCAGCGCCCACAGCGCGCGGTTGAGCGGAGTGGCGATGCCCAGCGCAGCGCCGCGCCGCGCGACGAGGCCGTTCAGGTGGTCGATCTCGGTGGGCCGGCCGCGCGCGAGGTCCTGCGCGGTCGACGAGGTCTGGCCGGGCATGGTGGCGGCGATGCCGGCCACCGCGGCCTGGATGTCGCCCTCGATCTGCACGCCCTCGGCCGCCGCGACGGCCAGGCATTCGGCCAGCAGGCCCTGCATGGTCTCGGCGATGCCGGGTCCCTGGACCAGGCGGCCATAGGGCTGCTGCGTGATGGCCGACAAGGCGTTGTAGACGCAGTTGAGCACGAGCTTGCTCCACAGCGCACCGCGCACATTGGCCGAGATCTCGGTCGCCACGCCGGCCGTGCGCAAGGCCTGGGCCAGGGCTTGCGCGCGGCTGGAGGGCTCGATCACGAGCTCGCCGCGCCCGTGGTGGCGCATGTGGCCGGGGCCGGCCATGGCGCTCGCGACATAGACCACGGCGGCCGCCACCTCGTGCCCGGGCAGCACGCCGCGCAGCCGCTCGGCGTTGTCCACGCCGTTCTGCAGCGTGAGCACGAGCGCGCCGGGCGCCAGGTGCGGGCGCAGCT
>DATKFT010000060.1:0-8668 GCA_035544335.1 Pseudorhodoferax sp. | reverse complement strand
GAGGAGGCCGGCGCCGAGCTGCCACGCGACACCACGGCCTACCTTGCGGCGATGGCCCAGCACCTCGCGCTGGACCAGCACCGGCGCGGCCAGCGCCTGGCCCGCCATGTGGAACAGGAGGCGCAGCACGCCCGCCTCGCGCCACCGTACAGCCCCGACGTGGCCGAGTCCGTGATGTACCGCCAGGCGCTCGCCGTGCTGGAGCACGCGCTGGCCGATCTGCCCGAACGCTGCCGCAACGCCTTCGTGGCCCACCGCCTGCACGGCGAGAAGCTGCCCGAGATCGCCGCACGGCTCGCGGTGTCGGTCAACACCGTGGAGCGCGACCTGATGCTGGCCGGCGACCGCATCGAGGCCGCGCTGCTGCGCTGGCGCGGCACGCCCGCGCCCACGCGCCAGAACGGCCGGCGCCGCAGTCTGGCCGCGCTGCTGGGCGTGGCCGGCCTGGGCGTGGGCGGCATGGCTGGCATGTGGGGCTGGCGGCTGTGGCAGCAGCAGCTCGACGCCCAGGTGCTCTGGCAGGCCGCGCTGGACAGCCCGCACGGCCGCCAGAGCCGCCACAGCCTGCCCGACGGCTCCAGCGTCCAGCTCGACGCCCAAAGCCATGCCACGGTGCAGTACCTGCGCCACGCCCGCCGCGTGCAGCTCGTGCGGGGCGCGGCTTTCTTCGCCGTGGCCCATGCACCCGAGCGCCCCTTCAGCGTGGACGCCGGCCGCGTGCAGGTGACCGTGCTGGGCACGCGCTTCGGCGTGGAGCACCTGCCCGGCGACGCCGTGCTCGTGCAGGTGGAAGCCGGTCGCGTGCGCGTCACAGGCGTGGGCCTGGCGCCGCAGGAACTGGGGGCCGGCCAGGCCTTGCGCGTGCAGGCCGACGGCCAGGTGCAGGCCACGGCCACGGACCAGCCGGCGTCCTGGCGCCACGGCGAACTCGTGTTCCTGGGCACGCCGCTGCACGAGGCGCTGGCGCGGCTGGCACGCTACGCCCCCCATGCGCTGACGGCCACGCCCGCGGCCGCGCAGCTGCCCGTCAGCGGCCGCGTGCGCATCGCCCAGGCGCGCGCTTGGCTGAACGCGCTGCCGCAGGTGCTGCCGGTGCGCGTGCGCGAGCGTGAAGGCGGCGCCATCGAGGTCGCGCTGCGCCATTCCTGAGCCCCCTGTTCAGGAGTTTTTTCGCCCAGTCGTCCATGGGTTGACACCCATCCATGACGAGGACGATCCGCATGCCCTTCTTCTCCCCCACCCCGCTCGCCAGGGCCTGCCTGGGCCTGGCCCTGGCGCTGTC
Organism: Pseudorhodoferax sp.; assembly: GCA_035544335.1. Classification (GTDB taxonomy): domain Bacteria; phylum Pseudomonadota; class Gammaproteobacteria; order Burkholderiales; family Burkholderiaceae_C; genus Pseudorhodoferax. Next base: position 7,386 of record DATKFT010000060.1, on the reverse strand, counting down.
CCTGCACGCCGCCCAGGCGCAGACCGCGCGCTTCGACATCGCGCCCCAGCCGCTGGCCGCCGCGCTCGACCAGTTCGCGCGCCAGGCCGGCCTGCAGCTCGTGTTCGACCTCGAACGCGCCCAGGGCCGGCAGGCGCCCGCCGTGCGCGGCGACCAGGATGTGCGCCAGGCGCTCGACGCGCTGCTGCGCGGCAGCGGCCTGGACGGCCGCATCGCCAACGGCACGCTGACCATCCGCCCCGTCGCGCAGAGCGGCAAGAGCCTGGCGGAGATCCGCGTGGAGGCGCGCCGCGCCGGCGACGGCACGACCGAAGGCACGGGCAGCTACACGAGCCGCGTGACCAGCATCGCGTCCAAGACCGACCAGTCTTTCCGCGAGATCCCGCAGTCGGTCTCGGTCATCACGCGCGAGCAGCTGGACGACCGGCGCATGGCCGACATCCGCGATGCGCTGGCCGCCACGCCCGGCATCACGACCAGCCAGCTCAACTTCGAGAGCAGCTATTTCTACGCGCGCGGCTTTCAGATCGACAGCCTGTCCGTCGACGGCGGCGCACCGCTCAACATCGCCGACTACACCTACAGCTACAACCAGAACATGGCCTTCTACGACCGCGTGGAGGTCATGCGCGGCGCCTCGGGCCTGCTGGGCGGCGTGGGCGATCCGGGCGGCACCATCAACGTGGTGCGCAAGAAGCCGCTGGCCCAGCCGCGCCTGGTCGTCGAGCAGTCGGTGGGCCGCTGGAGCCAGCTCCGCACCATGGTGGATGCCACCGGCCCGCTGGCCGCCGATGGCCGCGTGCGCGGCCGCGCCGTGCTGGCCTATGAGGACCGCGACCACCACGTGGATGTGGTGCACAGCCGTTCGCCCCAGCTCTACGGCGTGGTCGAGGCCGACCTCACGGCCGACACGCTGCTGACCGCCGGCGCCAGCCACGCGCGGCAGAAACGCCGCGGCGTGGGCGGCGGCGACGTGCCGCGCTACAGCGACGGCAGCGACATCGGCCTGCCGCGCAACACCAGCTTCACGCAGGACTGGGCCACGGCCGAGCGCAAGACCACCGAGCTCTTCGCGCAGCTGGAGCACCGCTTCGCGAACCGCTGGAAGCTCAAGCTCAACCTCACCCGTTCGGAGTCCGACTACGAAGGCACGACGGCCTTCGGCTACGGCGCGCTGGACCGCGCCACGGGCACGGGCGTGAGCTGGTACGGCGGCGGGCAGTACCGCTACGCCAACACCCAGGACGTGGCCGACCTGAGCCTGGCCGGCACCTTCGCACTGGCCGGCCGCACGCACGAGTTCCTGCTGGGCCTGGACCGCCAGAAGATCAAGAGCTTCTGGAACGTGGGCTACACCACGGGCGCGGGCGTCGAACCCATCGACGTGCGCAACCCGGGTGCCTGGCGACCGGCGCCGGCCGGCCCCGAGTCGCGCCGCTACAACCCCTGGGGCCAGGAGCAGGACGGCGGCTACGCACTGCTGCGCCTGCACCCGCGCGACGACCTGCACCTGATCGCCGGCGCACGCTACGCGCGCTACAGGTTCGACCAGGTCTACGAGTCGCTGAACGGCAACTCCGGCCAATGGGAGCTGTCCTCGGGCAGCCGCTTCAGCGAGCCGGCCAGGCTCACGCCCTACGGCGGCGTGATCTACGACCTCAACGCGCAATGGTCGGCCTATGCGAGCTACGCCTCCATCCTCAAGCCGCAGGCGCTGCGCAAGGCCGGCCCGCCGCCGGGCAACTCGCTCGCGCCGATCAAGGGCAAGAGCTACGAGGCCGGCCTCAAGGGCGAGCTGGCCGATGGCCGGCTGAACGCCACCTTCAGCGTGTTCCGCGTGGAGCGCACGGGCACGGCCGTGGTCGACACGCGCTACCCCACGAGCCACGAGGAATGGTCGGGCAACTGCTGCTATTTGCCGCAGGGCAAGGTCACGAGCCGCGGCTTCGACCTGGAGCTCGGCGGCGAGCTGCGCCCGGGCTGGCAGGCCGCCGTGGGCTACACCTACGCGAGCACGCGCGACGCCACCACCGATGCCAGCTACAGCAGCATCACCCCCAAGCACCTGCTCAAGCTGTCCACGGCCTATGTGCTGCCCGGCACGCAGGGGCGCTGGAAGCTGGGCGGCAGCGCCCATGTGCAGAGCAGCCACTTCGTGAAGGACACGCTCTACGACGCCGACTGGAACCCGGTGGGCCAGTACGCGTTCACCCAGGGCGGCTACACGGTCTGGAACGGCTTCGTGCAGTTCCAGATCGACCCACGCTGGACGCTGGCGCTCAACGTCAACAACCTGACCGACAAGGTCTACTACCAGACCGTGGGCTACGCCACGGGCAGCAACTTCTACGGCACGCCGCGCGAGTGGCTGCTGACGCTGCGCGGCAGCTTCTGAACGGCCGGCCGCCTCGCGCCGGCGCGTGGGGCGCGCCCCTGCGCCTCAGGCCTGCGGCAGGGCCGCGCGCAGCCGCGCCGCGTAGTCCTGCAGCACCGCGGCGCCAGGCTCCTTGCGCGGCCAAGCCAGCGCCATGCCGTCGTCCGCATGGCGCGGCAGCACGTGCAGGTGGAAGTGGGACACCGTCTGCCCGCCAACCGGTCCGTTGGCCTGGAACAGCGTCATGCCGGGCGCATCGAACACCGCCTGTGCCGCGCGCGCCACGCGCTGCGCGGTCTGCATGACGGCACCAGCCTCTTCGGCCGTGATGTCCAGCAGCGTGGCGGCATGGCGCTTGGTCGCCACGAGCACATGGCCGGGGTTGACCTGGCCGATGTCCATGAAGGCGATGGTCAGCGCGTCCTCGCACACCTTGGCGGACGGGATCTCGCCGGCGACGAGGCGGCAGAAGATGCATTGGCCGGGCGGCGAGTGGTCAACAAACATGGGCATGCGGGAGGTCTCCTTTGCGGCGGATGGTAGCCGCGCCTGCCCTCCGTATCGATTTGCTACCATGCGAATGAGAACGCTTTTCATTTAAAAATACCATCCGAGGGCACACACCGATGCACGCACGCCGCCTCCTCCAACCGACGCCCATCGCGCTGGCGCTGCTGGCCTTCAGCGCCTGCGCCACGGCGCAGACCGCCGCCACCGCATCCGGCACGCTGGACCCCGTCAACGTGCGCAGCAAGTACGAGCGCGAGGACCTGCCGGTGCGCGCCGCCGGCAACAAGGCCGCGTCGGGCGCGCGCCTGGGCATCCTGGGCGCCACGTCCATCATGGACGCGCCCGTGCATGTCAACGCCTACACGCGCGAACTGGCCGAGGACTGGTCCGCGCTGACGCTGCAGGACGTGCTGGAGAACGACCCCGCCGTCGTCTTCACGACCAACAAGAACCATCTGCTGCAAAACTTCAACCTGCGCGGCCTGGACATGAGCGCCATGGACATCGCCACCAACGGCCTGTACGGCATTGCGCCAGCCAATGCGGTGCCGATCGAGATGTTCGAGCGCATCGAGGTGCTGCGCGGCCCCAACGTGCTGCTCTCGGGCATGCCGCCGGGCTCCAGCGTGGCCGGCACCGTGAACATGGTCACCAAGCGCGCGCTGGCCCAGCCCATCGCCGACCTCACGCTGACCTACGGCACGCATTCGTACTTCCAGGCCCATGCCGACGTGGGCAAGCGCTTCGGCGAGGAAAAGCGCCTGGGGCTGCGCTTCAACGGCGTCTATGGCGACGGCAAGATGGGCGCCAAGGACGAGAGCCAGACCCGCCGTGTCGGCGCGCTGGCGCTGGACTACCAGGGCGACCGCGCGCGCTTCTCGCTGGACATCTACGACAGCCAGAACAAGATCGACAACGGCAGCCCCGGCATGTTCAACTTCCTGGGCACCGCGGCCATCCCCGGTGTGGGCTACCTGCTGTCGCCCCCCAAGGGCGACACCAACATGTTCCGTGGCACGCACGGCCGCTACGACAACAGCGGTGTGCTGGCCCGCGCCGAGGTCGACTTCAATGCCGACTGGCAGGGCTACCTCGCGCTGGGCGGCTCCGAGGCCAAGGGCCAAGGGCTGCTGTTCGGCACGCGCGCCTTCGTCACGGGCGCCGATGGCAGCACGCGCGGCGCCATCTACAACGTGCACACCGAGTCCAGGCGCCGCACGGCCGAGACCGGCGTGATCGGCAAGTTCGCCACGGGCGGCGTGCAGCACCGCCTGCAGCTGTCGGCCAACGTGCTCAAGCACAAGGAAGGCACGGTCAACACGGCCTGCAACTACTGCTACACGACCAACATGTACGACCCGGTGACGCCGGTCTTCCCGGCCGCGCCCACCTGGCGCGGCTACACCGTGGAGAACGACTTCCGCTCGCTGGCCATCGCCGACACCATGGGTTTTGCGGGCGACAAGCTGCTGCTGACCGTGGGCGGTCGCCACCAGACCGTGAAGATGCCGCTGTCCTCCGGCTACGACGAAAGCCGCTTCTCGCCCATGGTCGCGGCCGTGCTGCGGCCCTGGGGCGAGGCGGTCTCGCTGTTCGCCAACTACACCGAAGGGCTGGAGCCGGGCCAGATCGTGGGCGTGGGCTTCGCCAACGCAGGCGAAGCCTTGCCGCCCAAGCAGACCAAGCAGATGGAAGTCGGTGCCAAGCTGCAGGCCGGCGCGCTGACCCACACCGTCAGCGCGTTCCAGATCAAGCGCCCCTCGTTCACGGGCACCGCGCCCGCAGCGTTGGAAGAAGGCGGCGAACAGCGCCTGCGCGGCCTGGAGTGGAGCATGTACGGCCAGGTGCTGCAGACCGTCTCGCTGCTGGGCGGCGTCACCCACATCCAATCCGAGCAGCGCAACACCGGCCGCGACACCTACGGCGTGCCCGAATGGCGCGCGCGCATCGGCGTGGACTGGCAGACGCCGGTGCAAGGCCTCAAGCTCGGCGGCCGCTTCATCTACACGGGCTCGCAGTGGGCCGACTCGGGCAACCGCCTGAAACTGCCCTCGTGGAACCGGCTGGACCTCAACGCCAGCTACGCCACCAAGTTCGGCAACACGCCCGTGCGCTTCAACGCCAGCGTGGAGAACGTGACCGACAAGAAGTACTGGATCGGCCTGTTCGGCGATGGCTTCGTGATGGCCGGGGCGCCGCGCACGGCCAAGCTGTCGGCCACGGTGTCGTTCTGATCGCCTAGTCCCGCGCCTGCGCGCAACGCAGGATGTAGTCGACGAAGGTCGCCATCGCCCGCGTGTGGTGGCGGTTCGGCATGTACAAGAGGTGCATGCGCGTGCCGAAGATCGACAGCCGCCAGGCATCGAGCGCCGTCACCACCGTGCCGGCCTGCACCAGGTCGCGCACCGTGTAGTCGGGCACCAGGCCCACGCCCAGGCCGGCCAGCACCGCATCGCGCAGGAACATGAAGTTCTCCGAGATCAGCGTGGGCTCGATCAGCACCTCGTGCCGCTCCTCGCCCTGGTAGGCGGCCAGGCGCAGCTGCTTGCCGATCACGGCCGCCGTCAGCAGCGGCGTGTGCTGCAGGTCCTCCAGCCGCTGCGGCAGGCCGGCCTGCTCGGCATAGGCGCGTGAGGCGCAGGCCACGAAGCGCACCGGCCCCAGGTCGCGCGCCACAAGGTTCTGCGGCGGCTCGGACAGCACGCGCACGGCCACGTCGATCTCGTCGCGCATGAGGTCTTCGACGCGGTTCTCGAACAGCACGTCGAGCACGATGGCCGGGTAGGCGCGCTTGAACTCCAGCAGCCAGGGCGACATGGCCAGCTGGCCGTAGCCGCTGGGCACGGACAGGCGCACGCGGCCGCTCAGTTCCTGCCCCAACGTGGCGATGGCCTCGCGCGCGGCCAGCAGTTCGTTCTGGATCACGCGGCCGTGTTCGTAGAGCTTGAGCCCGATCTCGGTGGCCTCCAGCCGGCGCGTGGTGCGGCGGATCAGCTGCTGGCCGATCGCGCGCTCGACCTGGTTCAGGTGGTAGCTCACGTTGGCCCGGCTCATCTTCATGCGGCGCGCGGCCTCGGCCAGGTTGCCGGCGTCCAGGATCTGGACCAGCAGGGTCAGGGACTGGACATCCAGGCTCATTGTTCAAATTGGCTTGACGGTGTGTTTGAAGTCTATGCCATTGTCAAGTGGCAATCGCGGACGAACAATGCCCGATCCCGAAACCCGGAGAGACAAACCATGGCGAACACGCCCGACGAACAAGTGGTGCGCACGCAGCTGCACGGCAAGGTGCTGCTGGTCACCGTGGACAACCCGCCCGTCAACGCCCTGGGCGCGGCCGTGCGCCGCGGCCTGGCGGACGCCATGGAACGCGCCGAGACGGACGCCGCCGTGGCCGCCGTGCTGATCGTGGGCGCGGGCAAGAGCTTCATCGCGGGGGCCGACATCCGCGAGTTCGGCCTGCCGCCGCAGCCGCCGCTGCTGACCGATGTCTGCAAGCGCATCGAGGCCAGCAAGAAACCCGTCATCGCCGCGATCCACGGCGCCGCGCTGGGCGGCGGACTCGAAATCGCCATCGCGGCCCACTACCGCATCGCGGTGGCCAACGCCAAGCTGGGCCTGCCCGAAGTGCTGCTGGGCCTGCTGCCCGGCGCCGGCGGCACGCAGCGCGCGCCGCGCCTGGTGGGCGCCGCGGCCGCGCTGGACATCATGCTGACGGGCCGCCATGTGGGCGCGGCCGAAGCCTTGAAGCTGAGCCTCATCGACCGCCTGGCCCAAAGCGACGACACGCTGGCCGAGGGCCTGGCCTACGCGCAGGAACTGCTGGCCGCGCACGCCGGCCCGCGCCGTTCGCGCGACGCCGCGGGCCTGGCCGATGGACAGGCCAGCCGCGCCGCCATCGCCGCCGCACGCGCCGAGCAGGGCAAGAAGGCGAAGAACCTGTTCTCGCCGCACCGCATCGTCGACGCGGTCGAGGCTGCACTCGACAAGCCCTTCGACGAGGCGCTCAAGTTCGAGCGCGAGCTGTTCGCGCAATGCCTGGCCAGCCCGCAGCGCGCCGGCCTGATCCACGCCTTCTTCGCCGAGCGCGACGTGGTCAAGGTGCCCGAGGCCGCGGCGGCCGAGCCGCGCACGCTGGCGCGCATCGGCGTGGTCGGCGGCGGCACCATGGGCGCCGGCATCGCCGTGGCCGCTCTGGACGCCGGCCTGCCCGTCGTGATGGTGGAGCGCGACGATGCCTCCATCGCGCGCGGCCAGGCCAATGTGGAGAAGGTCTACGACAGCCTCGTTGCCAAGGGCCGCATGACCGCTGAAGCGAAGGCCAAGGTCATGGCGCGCTACACCGGCTCGACCGACTATGCGGCCTTCGCCGAGGTCGACATGGTCATCGAGGCCGTGTTCGAGGACATCGAGGTCAAGAAGGCCGTGTTCCAGGAACTCGACCGCGTCTGCAAACCCGGCGCCGTGCTGGCCACCAACACCTCCTACCTGGACATCGACGC
>DATKFT010000059.1:0-7037 GCA_035544335.1 Pseudorhodoferax sp. | reverse complement strand
TCTGCCCCGGATTGCCCCAGTGCGCGCGCGAGGAGATGTTGACCACGCGGCCCCACTTCTGCGCCATCATGGTCGGCAGCGCGGCGCGCGTGCACAGGTAGGCACCCTTGAGCACCGTGTCGATCACGGCGTCCCAGTCGGCCATCGGCATCTTGAGCAGGTACTTGTCGCGCGTGAAGCCGGCGTTGTTGACGAGGATGTCGACCTTGCCGAAGGCCGCCACGCTGCGGTCCACCAGCTGCTGCACCTGCGCCTCGTCGCAGACGTCGGCGCGCACGCCCAGCACCTCGTGGCCCTGCGCGCGCAGTTCGGCCGCCGTGCTCTCGACCACGGCTTCGTCGATGTCGGTCACGACCACGCGCACGCCCTCCCGCGCCAGTGCGGTCACGGCGGCGCGGCCGATGCCGCGGCCCGAGCCGGTCACGATGGCCACGCGGCCCTTCAGTTGCAGATCCATGTCGTTCCTTGGGGTGGTTGGGGTGTTGGGGCAGCCGCGCGTCAGAGCGTGCGGCTGATGATCTCTTTCATCATTTCGGACGAGCCGCCGTAGATGCGGTTGGGCCGCACGTCGGCGTAGGCGCGCGCGATCGGGTATTCGCGCATGTAGCCGTAGCCGCCGAACATCTGCAGCAACTCGTCGATGGCCGTGGTGGCCTCGCTGGCCCAGAGCTTGGCCATGGCCGCGCCGTCGGCGTCGAGCCGCTGCGCCAGGTGCTCGGCCACGCACTGGTCGACGAAGGCGCGCGTGGCCGCGGCCAGCGTCTTGATCTCGGCCAGCTTGAACTTGGTGTGCTGGTTGGCGATCAGCGGCTTGCCGAAGGTCTGGCGCTCGCGCGTGTAGGCGATGGTCCAGTCCAGCGCGGCCTCCAGCGCGCTGGCGCAGCGCAGCGCGATCATGAGCCGCTCCTGCACCAGGCCGTGCATGAGGTAGCCGAAGGCCTGGTTCTCCACGCCGACCAGGTCGGCTTCGGGCACGAAGACCTGCGCGAAGAACAGCTCGGCCGTGTCCTGCGCGCGCTGGCCGATCTTGTCGAGCAGCCGGCCCTTGGCGAAGCCGGGTGCACGGGCGTCGACCCAGAACAGGCTCATGCCCTTGGCGCCGGCCTGGGGCGCGGTCTTGGCCACCACCAGCACGCGGTCGGCGTGGTGGCCATTGGTGATGAAGGTCTTCTGGCCGTCCAGCTGCCAGCCGCCGTCCACGCGGCGCGCCGTGGTGCGGATGGCCTTGAGGTCGCTGCCGGCCGAGGGCTCGGTCATGGCGATCGAGGCCACCACCTCGCCCGATGCCATCTGCGGCAGCCAGCGCGCCTTCTGCGCCTCGGTGCCGAATGCGACGAGGTAGGGCGCCACGATGTCCGAGTGCGTCGTGAAGCCGGTCACGCCCGTGGCGAGCGCGCGTGCGATCTCCTCGACCACGATGGCCGTGTGCAGGAAGTCGCCGCCGCCGCCGCCGTGTTCGGCCGGCGCCATGGGCAGCAGCAGGCCCGCGGCACCGGCCCGGCGCCACAGGTCGCGCGGCACCAGGCCCTGTTCTTCCCAGGCCGCGTGCTGGGGCGTGATTTCCTGCGCGATGAAACGGCGCACGGTGTCGCGGAACTGTTCGTGCTCGGGCGAGAAAAGCGTTCTTCGGTGCATGCAGGGAACCCTGGGTTGGACGAGCGAGGAGGGGGCCGGTCTTGCCGCGGCGACCCGGCGGTCGACCGTATTGACTTTCCCTCCACCGCCTCTTAAATTGACCGCCTGGCGGATATTTGTGACCGTTATTTGTAGACTATTGTCCGTAGAGCGGGCATTCAACGGGGTAATCCCTAGGAGACAAGATGGCCAGGTTCCAGACCCTGCGCACGGCGCTCGCCGTGCCGCTCTTCGCCTTGGCGGCCTGCATGGCCGCCGGGGCCGGCGCGAGCGACATCGCGTCCGGCAAGCCGCTGCGCATCATTGCGCCGGCCGCGCCGGGCGGCATCCTCGACCAGACCAGCCGCATCGTGGCCAAGTCGCTGTCCGAGCTGCTCAAGCAGCCCGTGATCGTGGAGAACGTGGCCGGCGCGGGCGGCACGCTGGGCATCCAGGCCGCGCTGCGCGCCGAGCCCGACGGCCACACGCTGGTGATGGGCAGCCTGGGGCCCAACGCCGCCAACTACACGCTGCAGGACAAGCTGCCCTACAGGCCCGAGGACCTGGCGCCCGTGATCCAGGTGCTGTCTATGCCCAACGTGCTGGTGGCCAGCCCGCAACTGGGCGCCAGGACCCTGGCCGAACTCAAGGCCTTGTCGCAGAGCAAGCCCCAGGGGCTGTCGATGGCGGTGTCGACGAGCGGCTCGTCGGGCCACCTGACGGGCGAGCTGATCAAGGCGCGCGCGGGCATCCAGGCCGTCAACATCATCTACCGCGGCGCGGCACCGGCGCTGACCGACCTGATGGGCGGCCAGGTCGACCTGATGGTGGACAACCTCATCACCGCGCTGCCGCTGGTGCGTGCGGGCAAGCTCACGCCGATCGCCGTGACCACGCGCGAACGCATCCCCGAGCTGCCGCAGGTGCCCACGCTGATCGAGTCGGGCCTGCCCGACATCGAGGTGACGGTGTGGCTGGGCCTGTTCGTCTCGGCCAGGACGCCGCCGGCCACCGTGGCCGCGCTGAACCGCGCACTGCAACAGGTGCTGGCGTCCGCCGAGATCCGCCACAGCTTCGCGGAGAAGGGCGGCGTGCCGGTCGGCGGGACGCCGCAGGCCTTCCAGAGCTTCGTGGCCGCCGAGACCAGCCGCTGGGAACAGGTGATCCGCGCGTCCAAGCTGAAGGCCGAGTGACCCCATGGCGATCGACTACCAGACCCTCAAGAACTGGCCCATCGCGGACCAGCGCAGCCGCTACACGCGCGAGGACTGCATCCGCTACGCGCTGAGCCTGGGCTATGGCGAAGACCCGCTGGACGCCGAGGAACTGCCCTTCGTCTACGAAGACGGGCTGCGCGCCGTGCCCTCGATGCTCACCGTGCTCGGCGCGCCCGGCGCCTGGGCCACGGATCCGGGCACCGGCATCGATTGGATGCGCATCCTGCACGGCGAGCACCGCATGGTGCTGCACGGCAACCTGCCGCCCGAGGGCTGCCTGCGCAGCCGCACGCGCGTGAGCGCCGTGGTGGACAAGGGCCAGGGCCGCGGCGCGCTCGTGGTCACCACGCGCGAGGTCAGCGACGAGGCCACGGGCCAGCTGCTGGCCACGATCGACCACACCTCGTTCTGCCGCGCCGACGGCGGCTTCGGCCCCGGCGACGACGCGCCGGCCGCGCTGCCCGTGGTGCCGGCGGAGCCGGCCGGCACCACGGTGCAGCTGCGCACGCTGCCCGGCGCGGCGCTGCTGTACCGGCTCAATGGCGACCGCAACCCCATCCATGCCGACCCGGCTGCGGCCCGCAGCGCGGGTTTCGAACGGCCCATCCTGCACGGCCTGTGCACCTACGGCATGGCCGTGCGGGCGGTGCTGCGCGCGTGCTGCGGCAACCGGCCCGAGCGGCTGGCCAGCTTCTCGCTGCGCTTTTCGGCACCGTTCATGCCGGGCGAGACGCTCGCGGTGGAGATCTGGCGCCGCGGCGCGCAAGTGCAGTTCCGCGCCTCGGCGCTCGAACGGGGGCAGGCCGTGCTGACGCACGGGCTGGCAACGGTCCATGGCGCCTAGTTCCGCACCCATGGCGCCGCGCGCCCACGACAGCCTGGCGCGCAACGCCGCCGCCGATCCGCAGGGCATCGCCTACCGCTTGCTCGAGAGCGGCCAGGCGGTGACCTGGGCCGAGCTCGAACAGCGCTCGCGCCGCTGCGCCGCGCTGCTGCTGGCACGCGGCCTGCGCACGGGCGATGCCGTGGCGATCTACCTGGACAACCACCTGCGCTACTTCGAGCTGCTGTGGGCGGCGCACCGCATCGGCCTGTACTACACCACCGTCAGCCGGCACCTGTTCGCGCCCGAGGTGCTCTACATCGTGCGCGACTGCGATGCCAAGGCGCTGTTCAGCGCCGCGGCCCTGGTGGATGCCGGCGGCGCGCTCGCGCAGGGCACGGCCGGGCTGCACCGCTTCTGCCTGGAGGGCGCGGTGCCGGGCTTCGAGGACTACGAGGCCGCGCTGCACACGGTACCGGCCGACGTGGACCTGCCCGAGACGCCCGAGGGCACGGACTTCTGCTACTCGTCGGGAACGACCGGCCTGCCCAAGGGCATCAAGCGGCCGCTGGCCAGCGCGAACCGGCATTTCGTGGCCGAGCCCAGCGCGCGCATGCACTGGAAGAACTTCGACCGCGACACGGTCTACCTGTCGACCGCGCCCTTCTACCACACGGCCCCCGTGCGCTGGAACATGAACGTGATGCGCCAGGGCGGCAGCTGCGTGCTCATGGAGCGCTTCGACGCGCAGGCCGCGCTGGCCGCCATCGCGCGCTTTCGCGTCACGCACAGCCAGTGGGTGCCCACCATGTTCATCCGGCTGCTGCGCCTGCCCGAGGCCGAGCGCCGCGCGCACGACCTGTCCAGCCTGCGCGTGGCCGTGCACGCCGCGGCGCCCTGTCCGGTCTGGGTCAAGCAGGCCATGATCGACTGGTGGGGCCCCATCCTCTACGAGTTCTACAGCGGCACCGAACTCGTGGGCCGCACCTCGCTCGATTCGCACGAATGGCTGGCCCACCCGGGTTCGGTCGGCCTGCCCGAGTTCGGGGCCGTGCACATCCTGGACGAGGCCGGCCAGGCGCTGCCCGCAGGGCAGCCCGGCGTGATCTGGTTCTCGGGCGGCCCGGCGTTCCAGTACCACGGCGACCCCGAGAAGACGCGCCAGGCCTACAACGCGCGCGGCTGGGCCAGCTATGGCGACATCGGCTACCTGGACGCCGATGGCTTCCTGTACCTGACCGACCGGCTGGCCAACATGATCATCTCGGGCGGCGTGAACATCTACCCGCAGGAGACCGAGAACGTGCTGGGCCAGCACCCGGCCGTGCACGACGTGGCCGTGGTCGGCGTGCCCAACGCGGAGTTCGGCGAGGAGGTCAAGGCGGTGGTGCAGCTGCGCCACGGCCAGGCGCCCTCGGATGCACTGGCGCAGGAACTCATCGCCTTCTGCCGGGCCCGCCTGTCACCGCTCAAGTGCCCGCGCAGCGTGGACTTCACCGCCGCGCTGCCGCGCACCGAGACCGGCAAGCTGCTCAAGCGCGAGGTCAAGCGCGCCTACTGGCCGCAGACCCCCATTCCTGTTCCACCCGCAAGCGCCACATGACACGCAGTTCCTCCCTGTCCTCCTCGGTCGCCATCGCCGGCGTGGCCGAATCCGACCTCGGCAAGGTGCCCGGCAAGACCGCGCTGGAGCTGCAGGCCCAGGCCGCGCGCGCCGCGCTGGCCGACGCCGGGCTGCGCCTGCGCGACGTCGATGCCGTCTTCGCCCACACCGACGACCGCTTCAGCAGCCTGCAGCTCAGCGAGTACCTGGGCCTGGCGCCGCGCTACATGGACAGCAGCAACGTGGGCGGCATGTCCAACCTCATGCACATCCGCCACGCCATGGCTGCCATCGCGGCGGGGTTCTGCGAGGTGGCGCTGATCACCTACGGCAGCACGCAGCTGTCCGACGGCTCGCGCAAGCTGACCGGGCTCGTGGAAGACCCGCGCTCGCCGCGCGGGCAGTTCATCGTGCCGCACGGGCAGCTGAGCCCGATCGGCTACTACGCCATGGTGGCGCAGCTGCACATGCACCGCTACGGCAGCCGGCCGGCCGACCTGGCCGAGATCGCCGTGGCCGCGCGCCAGTGGGCCAACCTCAATCCCAAGGCCTACCGCCAGGGGCCGCTGACCTTGGACGAGGTCAACGCCTCGCCGCTGGTGGCCGCACCGCTGCGCCAGCGCGACTGCTGCCTCGTGACCGACGGCGGCGGCGCGCTGGTCGTCACGCGCGCCGAGCGCGCCCGCGACCTGGCCCGCATGCCGGTCTACGTCAAGGGCATCGCCGAGGCCTTCTCGCACCACTACACGCCGCTGGACCTGGACGACTGGCTGGACACGCGCGTGGCCCAGACCGCCGACGCGGCGCTGGCCATGGCCGGCGTGAGCCGGCGCGACATCGACGTGGTGCAGATCTACGACCACTTCACGATCGGCGTGCTGCAGTCGCTCGAGGAGCTGGGCTTTTGCGCGCGCGGCGAGGGCAAGGACTTCGTCCAGGGCGGCCGGCTCGCCCCGGGCGGCGACTTTCCGATCAACACCTCGGGCGGCGGCCTGTCGTACGGCCACCCGGGCATGTTCGGCATCTTCCTGGTCATCGAGGCCGTGCGCCAGCTGCGCGGCGAGTGCGGCGCGCGCCAGCTCGCGCACGCCCACCATGCGCTGTGCCACGCGCCCGGCCTGGTCTTCTCGGCCAACACCACCATGATCCTGGGGAACATTGCATGAACACCGCCCTGCGTCCTGCCCCCGTGCCGACCGAGGCCACCCAGGCGTTCTGGGACGCCGCCGTGCAAGGCGTGCTGCTCATCCAGCGCTGCAGCGTCTGCGCGCGCACGCAGTCCGTGCCGCGGCCGTTCTGCCGCCACTGCGGTGCCGAAGCGCCGCAGTGGGAGCGCAGCGCGGGCCTGGGCCGCATCTACACCTTCACGGTCAACCACCGCGCGGCCAACGCCCACATGGCCGACAAGCTGCCTTACGTGGTGGCCGTGGTCGAACTCGACGAGGGCCCGCGCCTGATGGCCAACATCGCCGGTGCGCGGCCCGAGGACGTGCGCATCGGCGCGCGCGTGCGCGTGTGCTTCCTGCCACTCGGCGGGGGCCTGAGCCTGCCCCAGTTCGAGCCGGCGGACGGCCCCTAGAATCGCGCACCGAAGATAAGCGTCCCTATGGCAACTCCCGAAAGCGATGGTTTCGTTCGTTCGTTCGCCCGTGGCCTGAGCGTCATCGAGGCGATGGGTTCGGGCACCGGCGTGCACACCGTGGCCTCCGTGGCCGCGAGCACGCAGCTGCCGCGCACGGTGGCGCGCCGCATCCTCATGACGTTGACGGAGCTGGGCTTT
>DATKFT010000058.1:0-9024 GCA_035544335.1 Pseudorhodoferax sp. | reverse complement strand
CCTGCAGGTTGGACTTGGCCAGGATCAGCGCGCCGGCCTCGCGCATGCGTGCGACCGTGAACGCATCCGTGCGCGGGCGCGAGTCCTTCATCGCGAGGTTGCCGCCGCTGGTCGGCATGTCGGCCGTGTTGAAGTTGTCCTTGAGCACGATGGGGGCGCAATGCAGCGGCCCCACGGGGCCCTTGGCCTGCCGGTAGCGGCGGTCCAGCTCGGCCGCCGTCTTGAGGGCATCGGGGTTGACGGTCAGGATGGCCTGCAGCGCCGGGCCCTGCTTGTCGTAGGCCGCGATGCGGGCCAGGTACTGCTGCACGAGCGACTCGCAGCTCAGCGTGCCGGCCTTGAAGGCGGCATGCACGGTGGCGACGGTGGCCTCTTCGAGCTGGAACGCGTGGGCACCAGGTGCCAACAGGGCCGCCAGGCCAGCGGCCAGCAGCGACGAACGGAAACGGAACGGTATCAAGATGCGACTCCCGGGACAGCAAAAAATGCACCGGGGCCGTGCATGGCGCCCATGCACGGCCCCGGTCCCAGTTCATCTAGCAAACCGCATGCCTTCTCCTGGCCCCACCCCGGGATCGCCCGGGGTGGGGCCGTTCCGGGCGGGGTCTTACCAGCTGTAGCGCGCCGTCAGCGTCGCATTGCGCTCGTCGCCGTAGAAGCAGGCATAGCTGCAATCGGCCAGGTAGGTCTTGTTGGCCAGGTTCTTGAGGTTCAGCGCGAAGCGCCACGGTCCCGTCTCGTAGCGCAGCGCGGCGTCGACC
This sequence comes from Pseudorhodoferax sp., assembly GCA_035544335.1. GTDB lineage: Bacteria > Pseudomonadota > Gammaproteobacteria > Burkholderiales > Burkholderiaceae_C > Pseudorhodoferax. The sequence continues at coordinate 8,263 of DATKFT010000058.1, read as the reverse complement.
AGCGTGGACGCCGGCACGTTGTAGACCGCCGTGGCGGCCTGTGCACCCACGCGCCGCACGCCCAGGCCGGCCGACAGGCCGGGCAGCGCCGCGAAACGGTGGTCCAGCCAGACCGAGGCCGTGTTGCGCGGCACCGAGCTCGGGCGCGTGCCCAGCGTGGCGGTGTTGCTCTTGGTCACGCGCGCATCGATCGCGCCCAGCGCGGCCGTCACATCCCACTGCCGGTTCAGGCTCGCACGCGCCTCGAGCTCGAAGCCCCGGGAGCGGATCTCGCCGGTCTGGATCGAAAAGCCCGGGTGGTCCGGATCGCCCGTAGAAACATTGGTCTGCGTGAGCTGGTAGACCGCGGCCGTGACCAGCAGGTTGGTGCCTTGCGGCTCGTACTTGATGCCCAGTTCGTGCTGCGTGCCTTCGGTCGGCTTGAACGCATTGCCGAAGTAGTCCACGCCCGAGGCCGGCTGGAACGAGCGCGTGTAGCTGTAGTAGGGCGCCAGGCCGTTGTCGAACAGGTACAGGATGCCGGCGCGCGGCGTGAAGGCGTGCGACCTCTCGTCGGAGGAGGACAGCACGCCCTGGACCGAACGGTTGCTGCCCTCGTTGTGCGCCTTGTCGTAGCGCGCGCCCAGCAGCGCGACCCAGCCCGCGCCGAGCTTGATCTGGTCCTGCAGGTACAGGCCCAGCTGGCGCGCCGAGGTCGAGGACTGCGAGGCCGTCGCGGCCATGTTCACGCCGCCGCCGTAGACCGGGTTGTACAGGTCCAGCGCGCCCACGGTGCCCGTGCGCTGCGCGCGCGTGAAGTCGCGGTCGCTGAAGTCCAGCCCCACGAGCAGCAGGTGCTGCAGCGCGCCCGTGGCGAAGCGGCCCTGGGCCTGGTTGTCCAGGCTCCAGCCCTTGTCGGTGTCGTAGCGCGAGAACGGCGTGCGGTTCACCGTGCGCAGCCCGGTCGCGGCATTGGCGCGGCTGCTGATCGAGGCGTAGGCGTTGTCCGAGGTGTAGTCGAACACCAGCAGGTTCTGCTTGAGCGACCAGTCCGGGTTCAGCCGGTGCTCCAGCAGCCAGCCGGCGGTCTTGCCCTCGGTGTCGAACTTGTCGAAGCCCGGCTCGCCGACGAACAGGTCGCGCGCGATGCGGCCGTTGGGGTTGGGCAGCAGCGTGCCGTCCAGCGGCTTGCCGTAGTCGTAGTTGCTCTTGCCCTTGTTGTAGCCGGCCAGCAGCGTGAGATCGGTGTCGGGCGTGAGCTTCCAGGCCAGGGCCGCGTTGAGCAGCCGGCGGTCGTCGGCGATCTGCGAGACCATGGCGTCGGCATTGCGCGCCAGCGCCGTGATGCGGTAGGCGATGCGGCCGTCCTCGCTCAGCGGACCGGCCAGGTCGACCGCGGCCTGGCGCCGGTTCCAGCTGCCGGCCTGCAGCTCGACCTCGCGCAGCGGCGTGGCCGTGGGCCGCTTGCTCACGAGGTTGATGATGCCGCCCGGCGCGGCCTGGCCGTACAGGATGGAGGCCGGGCCCTTGAGCAGCTCGACGCGCTCGAAGGCGTAGAGCTCCATGGAGCCGCTCAGCGAGTTGATCGGGAACTTGCTGCCGTTCAGGTACAGCGGTGCCGAACCCGTCACGTTGAAGCCGCGCACCGTGAAGCTGGTCGAGATGCGGCGCTGCGCACCGCCCGACAGCGGCGTGATGCCGGCCGCGTAGCCGAAGGCCTGGTCCAGCGAGTCGGCGGCCTGGGCCTCGATCTGCTCGCGCGTGACGACCGTGATGGACTGCGGCGTCTCGACGAGCGCCGTGTCGGTCTTGGTGCCCGTGGCGCTGCGCCTGGCCACGAAGCCGCGCACGGGGCCGCTGGCGGTCTCGCCCTCGGCCGTGACCTTGACCTCGGGCAGCGTGGCGCCGGTCTGGCCCCAGGCCGGTGCACCGGCCACCGTGGCGGCCAGCAACAGGAATGTCGTTCTCATCTTCTCTCCCCTGGTGGTTTCGTTTCAATAGCGCAGCTTCAGCGCCAGCACCGCGCTGCGCGGCGTGCCGTAGAAGTTCTGCCGGCCCAGGCCGGAGACCTTCTCGTAGTAGGTCTTGTCGAACAGGTTGTCGACCGTCAGGCCCAGCTCGACGTGGTCGTTGAAGGCGTAGCCCAGCTGCAGGTTGGCCAGTGCGTAGTTGCCCGACACCAGGCGCAGGCTGCCGGCCTGCGCATAGAAGCTGCTGCGCCAGGACAGGCCGCCGCCGACGCTGAAACCGCGCAGCGCGCCGTCGCGCAAGGCGTAGCGGCTCGACAGGTTCACCACATGCTTGGGTGTGGCCGGTGCGAACGCCAGGCCCTGCTGCGCGGTAGGGGCCTTCAGGTATTCGGTCTTCGTGTACGCATAGCTGGCCAGCACGTCCCAGCCCGGCGCGATCTGGCCGCTGGCCTCCAGCTCCAGGCCCTCGCTGCGCACCTCGCCGCCGGGGATGTAGGCGGTGCTGACCACGGGGTCGGCCAGGGCACGGTTCGCGTCATCGATGCGGAACAGGGCGGCCTGCGTCTGCAGCCGCTTGTTCAGGAACTCGCCTTTCAGGCCGATCTCGACCTGCTTGGCGCTGCGCGCGGGCAGCAGCTGTCGATCCGCATCGAGCTGGCTCTGCACCACGAAGCTCTCGGCGTAGCTGGTGTAGGCCGTCAGCTGCGGCGTCAGGTCGAACAGCGCGGCCAGGTTGGGCGTGAACTGGCGGCCGGGCTTGCCGCGCGAGGTGACCTGCCCATCGCTGCGCTGCGCCACCTCCACCTCGGCCCAGCTGAGCCGCCCGCCGGCCAGCAGCCGCAGCCGCTCGGCCACGCTGAACTGCGCCTGGCCATACAGCGCGGTCTCGTTGCGCCGGGTCGTGCCCGTGAAGCCCGGCAAGGCGATCTGCGGGTAGGCCATGTCGATGTAGGCCGGCGCGAAGATGTTGAAGGTCGAGCGCGGGCCGTAGGCGAAGTTGCCCTCGCCGCTGTCGCGCTCGTTGCGGTTCAGGCCCAGCAGCAGCCGGTGCTCGCGCCCGGCCAGCGTGAAGGGCGTGGCCAGGTACAGGTCTGCGCTGCGGTCCTTGAGCTCGCCCTGCAGGTCCACCGTCTCGAACGCGAAATTGCCGTTGGCGGCGACCGCACCGTTGGCGCGGCCCGATCGGTAGAAGTTGTCGCGCCGCACATCGCGCAGCGCGGCCTTCACGAGGCCGCCGTTGTCCAGGCGGTGCTCGAGCTCGGCGAACACATCGCGTGTGTCCAGGTCCTGGCGGTTGGCGCGCGTGCCCACCACGGTGCTGCGCGGCACGTCCAGCAGCTGGCCCGTGGCATAGGCCGGCAGGCCCTGGTCGACCATGGAACGCACGCGCTGGCGCGTGGCGCCGACCGACAGCGTGGTCGACGGCGCGAGGTCTAGCTCCAGCGTGCCGTAGGCCGCGTGCTTGTTGGAGAACAGCAGGTCGACGAAGCTGTCGCGCCGGTCTTCGACGACCACCACGCGGCCGCGCAAGGTGCCGGCCGCATTCAGCGGACCGGTCAGGTCGGCTTCGGCGCGGCGCAGGCCGAAGGAGCCGAGCTGGGCGCCACCGCCGATCCGCAGCGTGCCGAGCGCGCGCTTGCGCACGAGGTTGACCGCGCCGCCCGGCTCGCCCGCGCCCTGCAGCAGGCCGGCCGGCCCGCGCAGCACCTCCACGCGGTCGTACAGCGCGAGGTCCAGCGCCGTCGCGTAGTTGGGGCCCTGCGCAATGGGCAGGCCGTCCAGCAGCACGGCACCGATGTCGAAGCCGCGCGCCTGGATGCTGTTGTAGTTGCCGGCGCCGTCCAGCCGCGTGATGTTGACGCCGACCGTGGACTTGAGCGCGTCCTCCAGCTTGGTGAGGTTGCGGTCGTCCAGCTGCTGGCGCGTGATGACGCTGACGGACTGCGGCGTCTCGCGCGGCGACAGCCCGGCCTTGCCGATGTCCAGCTCACGCGCGGTGTAGGTGCCCTCGGTGGTCGTGCCGCTGTCGGTGACGCGCACCTCGGGCAGCGCCTGCGCGGCGGCGGTGGCGCACCAGGCCAGCCAGGCCAGTGCAGTGGTGGCGGCCCGCGGGCCGGCGATGTCTCGCGACATGAAAAGCTCCCTCCGGAAATGGGTTTGGAGCAAGACACGTGGCGGCGGCTGCGGGCTTGCGTTGAGATGGAAAAACTAGGTTCGCGGGTCCTTGGGCGGTCCCCACCAGTGCCAGGCGGCCAGCACCAGCGGCAGGCCGAGGCCGATCCAGGACCACCAGTCGCCCCAGCCATCGGCCAGCAGCGCGGTGACCAGGCCCGTGCCGCTGGCCAGACCGACCGCGAGCGGCCAGCCCCACAGGCGCCAGAACGCGCGGCGCATCAGGCGCGCGCCCTCGCAGCGGTGGCCGCGGCCTGGCGTGCGGGCGCGCGCTTGCGCCACCAGAGCACGAGGCCGGTCACGAGCACGACGATGGTCGCGATGTCCAGCAGCGCCCACAGGATCTGCAGGGGCAGGCCGCCGTAGTCGCCGAAGTGCAGCGGCTGCGAGACCAGCAAGGTCTTGAGGTACCAGGGCAGCTCGCGGCTGTCGGTGACCTGGCTCGTGGCCGCATCGACGAGCACGGGCTTGAGCAGCTTGGCCGTGACATGCTCGCCGCCGCGCAGGAACACGCCGTAGTGGTGCGGGCTCGCGAAACTGGTGCCCGGGAAGGCCACGAAGGCCACCTTCATGCCGCTCTCGTGCGCGAGCGCGGCGGCCACCGCGCCCTGCAGCGAGCCCGGCGAGGCCAGCGGCGGCTTGTCCTTGTACGGCGCGAGCATGGCCGCGACCTCGGTGGACTGGTAGTACTTGACCAGGAGGTCGGCCCAGGCGTTGATGACGCCCGTGGCGCCGACCACCGTGAACCAGACCAGCGTGACGATGCCCACCAGGTTGTGCAGGTCCAGCCACTTGGCGCGCGCACTGCGTTCGCGCCGGATCTCGCCGAAGCGCAGCTTGCGCATGAAGGGTGCGTAGAGCACGGTACCCGAGACCAGCGAGGCCAGCAGCAGCACGCCCATGCCGCCCAGGAACAGCATGCCCGGCAGGCCCGCGAACAGGTCGATGTGCAGCGAGCGCACGATGTACATGAAGCCGCTGCCCAGCGCGGGTTCGCCGAGCACCACGCCCGTGCGCGCGTCGACCGCCACCTGCTGGAAGCCCGCCGTGGCATCCGGCCTGGGCGCCAGCGTCACGTACCAGACGCGGTCGTCGTCCTCCTCCTGCGAGGTGAACATGCCCTGCAGGCCAGGGTGGCGCGCGATGGCCGTGCGCATCACGGCATCGAGGTCGGCGCGCGGGGCGTTGGCGGGCATGTCTGCCGCCTCGATCTCGGTGCCGAGCAGGTGGCCGATCTCGTGGTGGAAGATCAGCGGCAGGCCCGTGACGCACAGCAGCAGCATGAACAGCGTGCAGACCAGGCTGGACCACTTGTGGATCCAGGTCCAGGCGCGGATGGCGCGGCTGCTGAGCATCGATGCGGCCGGATCAGAAGTCGACCGAGGCGCTCAGCACGAAGCTGCGCGGGCCGCCGACGTTCAGGTAGCCCGAACCCGGATAGCCGCCGACCGAAGCCCAGTAGCTGCGGTCGAACAGGTTGTCCACGCGCGCGCGCAGCGTGACGGCCCTGCCCTGCACCTCCATGAGGTAGCGCGCGCCCACGTCGATGCGGGTCCAGCCCGGCACGCGCAGCCGGTTGGCCGCGTCGGCATAGCTCGCGCCCGTGTAGACCACGCGCCCATCCAGGGCCAGGCCGTCGACGCCCGGCACGGCCCATTCGGTGCCCAGGGTGGCCTGGGTGCGCGGCACGCCGATCACGCGCCGGCCCTCGGTGGCGACCGCCCCCGTGCCCTTCTGCTTGGCATCGAGCCAGGTCAGGCCGCCCAGCAGCTTGAGGCCGCGCACAGCCTCGCCGTGGACCGTCAGTTCGATGCCGCGGTGCACGTCCTCGCCCGCGGCCACGAACACCTGGCTGCTGTTCGTGAAGGCGCGCGGCTTGGTCGTGGAGAACAGCGCGATGCCGCCGCCGATGCGGCCACCGTCGAACTTCAGGCCCACTTCCTTCTGCCTGGACACAGCGGGATCGAGCAACTGGCCACGGTTGACGACCGGCTGGCTGTTGGCCGTCGAGGGCGCCTGCGGGCCCTGGCTCAGCGACTCGATGTAGTTGCCATAGACCGAGAGCTGCGGCTGCAGCTTGAACAGCAGGCCCAGGGCCGGCGAGTTGTGGCTCTGCGGCACACCGCCGCCCGTGACCACGCCGGTGCCGCCATACGCGTAGTCGGTGGTCTCCATGCGCTGGTGGCGCAGGCCCAGCGTGACGAGCAGCCGGTCGTCGACGAGCGACAAGGTGTCGCCGATCGCGAAGCTCGTCATCTTGATGGTGCCCTGCAGCTGCGGCGCCGCGACATTGCCGCCGCGCAGCACGTTGGCACTGAAGCCCGGCAGCGGATAGGCCACGGGGTTGTACAGGCCGGTCGCGAGCAGGTTGCGAAAGTCCATCGCGTAGGCGTTGTCCTTCTCCAGCGAGAAGTGCGATGCGGAGACCACCCATTCGTGGCCCACGGCACCCGTGCGCAGCTTGCCGCGCAGGCCGATCTCGCCGGTGTCCACGCGGTCGCGGCGGCCGTTGTCGAAGCGGTAGGTGGTGCCCGCGCCCGTGGCCGCGTCGTTGAGGGTCAGGCCCGCCAGCGCATTGTTCTCCCTGCTGCGGCGCAGGCCGTAGGCGCCCCAGGCCGTGACGCTGTCGCCGATGTCCCATTCGGCGCGCAGCGTGCCGAACACGTCGCGCTCGTTCGAGAAGGTCCAGGGCTGCGAGAAGTTGTGGCGCCCATCGGGTGCTGCGGGGATGCTGGCCAGGTTGGCGCCCGGCGTCACGTTGGGCCGCGTTTCCTTGAGCCGGTTGTCCTGCCAGCCCAGGTCGCCGGACAGCCGCACGTTGCGGCTGCGCCAGTCCAGGCCGATGGCGGCCAGGCCCAGCCTGGCGTCCTCGCGGTCCACCGCCGTGCCGCCGCCGCGCACGGCGGCGTTCAGGCGGATGCCGGTGCTGTCGTCCGGACCGAAGCGGCGTGCCAGGTCGACAGCACCCTGCACCTGGCCGCCGCTGCCCGCGCCCAGCGTCACACGCGACAAGGCTTCGTTCGGCGCGCGCTTGGGCAGCAGGTTGATGGCGCCGCCGATGCCGCCGCCGCCCGGGTTCGCGCCGCTCAGGAAGGCCGAGGCGCCGCGCAGCACCTCCACGCGCTCGAACAGCTCGGCCGCGATGTACTGGCGCGGCAGCAGCCCGTACAGGCCGTTGTAGGCCGTGTCGTCCGAGCCCAGCGTGAAGCCGCGGATGTAGTAGGCCTCCTGGAAGTTGCCGAAGCCGCGCGCCAGGCGCACGGTCGGGTCGTTCTGCAGCACGTCGCCCACGCTGCGCGCCTGGCGGTCCTGGATCAGCTCGTTGGTGTAGGCCGTGATGGAGAACGGTGTCTCCATCGCGTCACGCGTTCCGAGGATGCCGGCCCGGCCGCCGCGTGCGACCTGCCCGCCGGGGTAGGCCGGCGACAGGCCCTGGGCCGATGCGTCGGCGCTGGCGTTGACGGTGACGGTGGACAAGGCCTTGCCGCTGTCGGCGGCCGGCGCGGCGACCTGGGCCCAGGCGGCCTGCGTGAGGCACAGGGCCAGCGGGGTGAACTTGGCACCGCGCAGCAAGCGCGGGACGGGTGGAAGCGAAAGATGGCGCATGGAGGAACGAACAACGGCAATCACAGATCGGCGGCGGCCTGCACCACGGCGGGGCACGGGCCGCAGAAGGCGCGAAGACATCTCCGCGCCGGGCGCTCAGCGGCGGTACTGCAGCTGCAGGTCCACGGTGCGGGCACCGCCGTAGTAGCAGTAGAAGTCGCAGGCGCTGACATAGGTCTTGTCCGTCAGGTTGCGCGCGTTCAGCTGCAGCGCCCACTGGCGGTTGATGTCGTAGCGCACCATGAGGTCCAGCAGCGTGTAGCCGGCCACCTTGCGGCCCGCGTAGGTGGCCTCGTCGACCGTGGAGCCGTTGTAGCGCGCACCGAGCGCCACCGTGAGCGCGCTGTCCGCCGCGGCCAGGCCGAAGCGCTGGCTGACCCACAGGCTGGCCTGGTTGCGCGGGACCAGCGGCGTGCGCACGCTCTGCGTGACGCTGAGGTCCTGCTTCGAATCGTTGTGCGTGTAGGAGGCCTTGATGGCCGTGTCGCGCGCCAGCTTGAAGTCGCCCTGCCACTCGATGCCGTGGTTGGTGCGCT
>DATKFT010000057.1:0-2906 GCA_035544335.1 Pseudorhodoferax sp. | reverse complement strand
CAAGGGCACCGAGGTCTCCGTGCAGGTCTCCGGCGTGATCGCCGAGGTGCGCGTAGTGCAGCACTACCGCAACGAGGGCCAGGCGCCCATCGAGGCCGACTACGTGTTCCCGGGTTCCACGCGGGCCGCCGTGGGCGGGCTGCAGGTGCGCCTGGGCGAGCGGGTCGTCACCGCGCAGATCCGCGAGAAGCAGCAGGCCCGCATCGAATTCGCCGCGGCGAAGCAGGAGGGCAAGACCGCCGCGCTGCTCGAGCAGCACCGGCCCAACGTGTTCCAGATGCGCGTGGCCAACATCCTGCCCGGCGACGACGTGCAGGTGGAGCTGCGCTACACCGAGTTGCTGCTGCCGCAGGAGGGCCGCTACGAATTTGTTTTCCCCACCGTCGTCGGCCCGCGCTATGCGCATGCCGCCAGCCCGGGCGGCAACGCCTGGGCGGCCCAGCCCACGCTGCGCGCCGGCGAGCCGCCCGCCAGCCGCTTCACGCTGCAGATGCAGCTGGACGCACCGCTGCCGCTGCAGGACATCCGCTCGCGCACACACGCCATCGATGTCGCGCAGGCGCAGGACCGGCCCCGCCACGCCAGCGTGCGCCTGGCCGACAACGCCGGTCCGGCCAACGACCGCGACTTCGTGCTCGACTACGGCCTGGCCGGGGACGAGCTGGCCGCCGGCCTCATGCTGTCCGAGGCCCAGGGCCCGAACGCCGAGAACTTCTTCCTCGCGCTGGTCGCGCCGCCCCAGGCCGTGGCGGCCACGCAGATCGCCCCGCGCGAATACATCTTCGTGGTCGACATCTCGGGCTCCATGCACGGCTTTCCGCTGGACACGGCCAAGACCATGCTGCAACGCCTGATCGGTGGCCTGCGGCCCACCGACCGCTTCAACGTGCTGCTGTTCTCGGGCAGCAGCCGCATGCTGGCGCCCCAGTCGGTGCCGGCCACGCAGGCCCACATCGCCCGCGCGCTGTCGGCGCTGGACCAGACCATGGGCGCGGGCGGCACCGAGCTGATCCCGGCGCTGCGCCGCGTCTACGACCAGCCCAAGACGCCCGACGTGGCGCGCACCATCGTCGTCGTGACCGACGGCTACGTGACGGTGGAGCAGGAGGCCTTCGCACTGGTGCGCAAGCACCTGAACCAGGCCAACCTGTTCGCCTTCGGCATCGGCTCCTCGGTCAACCGCGCGCTGCTCGAAGGCCTGGCCCGCGCCGGTGGCGGCGAGCCCTTCGTCATCACCGACCCGGTGCAGGCGCCCGAGCAGGCGGCGCGCTTTCGGCGCATGGTGGAGTCGCCCGTGCTGACCAGCGTGCGGCTGCAGTTCGAAGGCCTGGACGTGTACGACCTCGAACCCGCCGTGCAGCCCGACGTGCTGGGCCAGCGCCCCGTCGTGGTGTTCGGCAAGTGGCGCGGCCGGCCCCAGGGCCGCATGCTGGTCCAGGGCCACACCGCCGCCGGCCCCTGGCAACAGGCGGTGGAGGTGCAGCCCGCCCCGCCCGGCCAGGCCGCGGCCCTGCCCGCGCTCTGGGCCCGCCACCGCATCGCCCAGCTGGCCGACCAGGAGGCGCTGGAAGGCGGCGACGCCCAGCGCGCCGCGATCACCCAGCTCGGCCTGGACTACGCGCTGCTGACGCCCTACACCAGCTTCATCGCGATCGACCAGGTGGTGCGCAAGCTGGCACCGGCCGACAGCCAGCGCGTGCAGCAGCCGCAGCCGTTGCCCCAGGGCGTGGGCGAGCGCGCGCTCGGCGAGAGCGCCACGGTGATCGCCGGTGCCGAGGTGCCCAGCACGCCCGAGCCCGAGACCCTGGGTGCAGTGCTGCTGGTGCTCTCGGTGCTGGCCATGTTGCGCCGCCGTGCCCAGCGCACGCGCAGCAGGAGCTTCACGCGATGAGCCCCCACGACCTGGTCCGCAGCCCGCGCTTCGTGCGCTGGGGCATCGCCATCGACCGCCTGCCCGCGGGGGCCTGGATCGCACTGCAGGCGCTGGCCCTGCTGCCCGCCTGGGCCTGGATGGCGCGGCGCCTGGCCGACGGCGCCGACGACCCGCTGGGCCTGTTGGCACTGGCCGCGCTCGCCACGCTGGCCGGCCTGCACCGCAAGGCCTTGCGCGCCTCGCCCGCCCTGGGCTGGCTGGCCGGCGCCACCGCGCTGACGTTGGCCGCCACGCTGCTGCGCGGCGCGCTGCCGCCGCTGCTGGCCAGCCTGCTGGCCGTGCTGGCCCTGGCCGCGGCGCTGCTGGCCTTCCTGCCACGCCAGGTTGCCGCCACGCCGGTGCTGCTGCTCGCCGTGCTGGCGCTGCCGCTGCTGTCCTCGCTGCAGTTCTATGCCGGCTACCCGCTGCGCGTGCTCACGGCCACGGCCTCGCAAGGGCTGCTGGCGCCGTTCTTCACCGTGCTGCGCGAAGGCGGCGCACTGCTCGTGGACGGCCGCCTCGTCATCGTGGACGCGCCCTGCTCGGGCGTGCAGATGGCCTGGCTGGGCTACTTCACGGCCGGCGCCACGGCGCTGTGGGCGGGCCTCGCCGACCGCACCGTGCTGGCCCGCCTGCCGTGCGTGGGCCTGACGGTGCTGGCCGGCAACGTGCTGCGCAACACCCTGCTCGTGGCGGCCGAGGGCGCCGGCCGGCCGCTGCCGGCCTGGGGCCACGAGGCGCTGGGCCTGGTGGTGCTCGGCGCGGTCTGCGCCGCCGTCGCCTGGCAGGTCCAGCGGCCCCGTACCCAACCCCTGTCCTCCGGAGTGCGCCATGCCCACGCGGCTTGAAACCCTGTTCGCCAACCGCTTCGTGCAGCGCGTGCTGCACAAGACCGTCTTCGCCGCTGCGCTGGCGCTCTGCGCGCTCTGGGGCACGGCCCAGGCCCTGCACCCCGGCGCCGCGGCACCGGCGGGCAGCGCTGCCTCGGGGGCCT
>DATKFT010000056.1:0-6257 GCA_035544335.1 Pseudorhodoferax sp. | reverse complement strand
TAGTGCTGCTCCGCGAGCAGCGTGGTCGGCGCGAGGAAGGCGACCTGCTTGCCGCCCGTGACCGCGACGAAGGCGGCGCGCAGTGCCACCTCGGTCTTGCCGAAGCCCACGTCGCCGCAGACCAGGCGGTCCATGGGCTGGGGCGAGATCATGTCCTGGATCACGGCATGGATGGCGGCCTTCTGGTCGGCCGTCTCGTCGAAGCCGAAGTCGTTGGCGAAGGCCTCGTAGTCCTGCGGCGAGTAGCGGAAGGCATGGCCTTCGCGCGCGGCACGGCGCGCGTAGATGTTGAGCAGCTCGGCCGCAGCATCGCGCACCTGCTCGGCGGCCTTGCGCCGGGCCTTGTCCCACTGGCCCGAGCCCAGCTTGTGCAGCGGTGCCTCGGCCGCGCTGACGCCCGTGTAGCGGCTGATCAGGTGCAGCTGGCTGACGGGCACGTAGAGCACGGCCTTGTCGGCGTACTCCAGGTGCAGGAATTCGGTGCTGCCCTGGCCCAGGTCCAGGTTGACGAGGCCCAGGTAGCGGCCGATGCCGTGCGCGGCATGCACCACGGGGTCGCCCACGTTGAGCTCGGCCAGGTCCTTGATGAGCGCCTCGACGTCGCTGACCTGTTCCTGCTTGCGCCGGCGGCGTGCGGTCGGGCCGGCTGCGAACAGCTCGGTCTCGGTGATGAAGTCGATGCCGCCTTCCAGCCAGGCGAAGCCAGCGCCGAGCGCGCCCGTGGCCATGCCCAGGCGCTCGCTGCTGGCCTCGAACTCCGCAAGGCTGTCGAATACGGGCGGCTGCAGCTGGCTGGCGCGCACGAAGTCCAGCAGGCTTTCACGCCGGCCATCGGATTCGGCCAGCAGCAGCAGGCGCTGCTGGGTGTTGCGCAGGTGGCTGGACAGGCGCGCGAGCGGTTCGTCGGCGCCGCGCACCACGGCCAGCGGTGGCAGCGGCGCGAACTCGGCGTAGGGCGTGGCGTCGGTCGCCTCGGCCTGGGGTGGCCGCAGCGCGAGCTGGCTGTGGGCATTGGCCTGGCCGTAGAACTGCTCGCTGGACAGAAACAGCGCTTCGGGCGGCAGCACGGGCCGCTCCGGGTCGCCGACCAGCACGCGGTGGCGCTCGCGCGTGTCCTGCCAGAAGCGCTGGAACGCAGCCTCCAGGTCGCCGTGCAGCACCACGGTGGCAGCGGCGCCCAGGTAGTCGAAGACGGTCGCCGTCTGCTCGAAGAACAGCGGCAGGTAGTACTCGATGCCGGCCGTGGCCACGCCGTTGCCCATGTCCTTGTAGATGCGGCTGCGCGTGGGGTCGCCCTCCAGCAGCTCGCGCCAGCGGCTGCGAAAGCGCGCGCGGCCCGCGTCGTCCATCGGGAACTCGCGGCCGGGCAGCAGCCGCACCTCGGGCACGGGGTACAGGCTGCGCTGGGTATCGGGGTCGAAGGTGCGGATCGAATCGATCTCGTCGTCGAACAGGTCCACGCGGTAGGGCACGGGCGAGCCCATCGGGAACAGGTCGATGAGCCCGCCGCGCACCGCGTACTCGCCCGGGCTCACGACCTGGGTCACATGGCTGTAGCCCGCCAGCGTCAGCTGTGACTTCAGGCGCGCCTCGTCCAGCCGCTGCTTGGCCTTGAACTGGAAGGTGGTGCCGGCCAGGAAGCTGGGCGGCGCCACGCGGTACAGCGCGGTGGTGGCGGGCACCAGCACGACGTCGACACCGGCCTCGGGATCGCCCTGGGCCGCACCCGCGTAGAGCCGCCACAGCGTGGCCAGGCGCTCGCTGATCAGATCCTGGTGCGGCGAGAAGGTGTCGTAGGGCAGGGTCTCCCAGTCCGGGAACAGCGCACAGCGCAGCTGGGGCGCGAAGAACGGCAGCTCCTCCAGCAGGCGCTGCGCGTCGGTGGCGTCCGAGGTGACGATGGCGACGACCTTGCGGCCGGCCTTTTCGCGCTCGGCCAGCCGGGCCAGCAGCAGCGCGTCGGCCGAGCCGGGCGGACGGGGCAAGGTGAAGCGCTTGCCGGGGATGAGCTTGGGAAGATCCATGGGGCGACAGACGTGACGCAAAACGCAAAAAGCCCCCCGCCGGGTGAGGGCGGGGGGTGGTGCAGGGATTGTAGGCAGCGCATGGAAGTGCTGCTTGCGGCTTTCTAGAATCGCGGCAATGACTGATTCCCAAGCCTCGGCGCGCTGTTATGCGCTGATCCCCTGCGCGGGCAGCGGCAGCCGCGCACAGGCGCCGGGCGCCCTGACCGAGAAGGCCCCGGCCAAGCAGTACCAGATGGTGGCCGGCCAGCCCATGGTGATGCACACGCTGGCGGCCTTCGCGGCCGTGGCGGGCATTCGCGACGTGCTCGTGGTGGTGGCGCCCGGCGACGACTTCTTCGAGCGCCACAGCGCGCCCTGCGTGGTGCGCGACTGCGGTGGCAGTTCGCGCGCGCGCAGCGTGCGCAACGGCCTGCACGACCTGTTCGAGCAGGGCGCGCGCGGCGACGACTGGGTGCTCGTGCACGACGCTGCACGCTGCCTGGTGACGCCTTCGCAGATCGAGGCGCTGATCGCGGCCTGTGCAGACGACCCGGTCGGCGGCCTGCTGGCGCACAAGCTGCCCGACACGCTCAAGCAGGAGGACGGCAGCGGCCGCGTGGCCGCGACGCTGCCGCGCGCCGACAAGTGGCTGGCGCAGACGCCGCAGATGTTCCGCATCGGCCTCTTGAGCCGTGCGCTCGATGCGGCGCTGGCGAACGACCCGGACGCCGTGACCGACGAGGCCAGCGCCATCGAGGCCCTGGGCCTGGCGCCGCGGCTGGTGCCCGGCGGCGCGCTCAACTTCAAGGTGACCTATCCCGAGGATTTCGCTTTGGCCGAGCAGGTGCTGCGAGGCCGGGCCGGAGAATGAACATGACGATTCCTACGCTGATCCCTTCGCGTTCCGCTGCCCTCCGCAGGGACGCTTCAGAGCCTTCGGGCGGCCGGGCGGAACTGCCATGAGTTTGCGCATCGGCGAAGGCTGGGACGTGCACGCGCTCGTGCCTGGCCGGCCACTCATCATCGGCGGGGTGCGCATTCCCTACCACCTGGGCCTGCTGGGCCATTCCGATGCCGACGTGCTGCTGCACGCCATCACCGACGCGTTGCTGGGCGCGGCGGCGCTGGGCGACATCGGCATGCATTTCTCGGACACCGACCCGCAGTTCGCGGGCGCCGATTCCATGCGGCTGCTGGCCGAGGCCGCGCGCCGCGTGGCGGCCAAGGGCTGGTCCATCGTCAACATCGACAGCACGGTCATCGCCCAGGCGCCCAAGCGCATGCCGCACATCCCGGCCATGCGCCAGGGCATCGCGCAGGCGCTGGGGCTGGATGTGGACCAGGTCAACGTCAAGGCCAAGACGGCTGGGAAGCTGGGGCGTGTGGGACAGGGCCAGAGCATCGAGGCGCGCGCCGCGCTGCTGCTCGAGCGCGCGGGCTGAGCGTTTCGGCGGCGGCCCGGGCGTCTGCGCGACGGGCCTACTTCAAGGCCCTGCGCAGCTTGATGTGCGCGGCCAGCCCACCCGACTTGGTGTTGGTGAGCTGGAACACGCCGCCCATGCGCTGGATGGCGGTGTCCACGATGGACAGTCCCAGTCCCGCGCCCGTGGCCGCGGTGCGTGCGGTGTCTCCGCGGAAGAAGGGCTTGGCCAGGTCGGCGAGCTGCGATTCGCTGACGCCGGGGCCGTGGTCCCGCACCTTGATCAGCACCCATTCCTCGCGCCCCCGGGCGGCGATGTCGACCTCGGCCACGTCCGTGCCCGGCGTCTTGCCGTAGCGGCGCGCGTTCTCGAACAGGTTGGCGATCACGCGCCCCAGCTCCGTGGCATCGGCCATCAGGAACAGCGGTTCGGGGATCTGCACGTTGACGCGCATGTCCTCGTGGTCGCGCACGGCGTAGCAGCTGGCCTCGACGATCTTGTTGAGCGACACCGGCTTCAGGTCGATGTGGTCGGGCCGCGCATAGTCCAGGAACTTGTCGATGATGTGGTCCAGCTGCTCGATGTCGGCCACCATGTGGGCGCGCGCATCGGTGTCGGCCACGCTCATCTCGGTCTCCAGCCGCAGCCGCGCGAGCGGGGTGCGCAGGTCGTGCGAGATGCCCGCCAGCATGACGACGCGGTCCTGCTCGATCTTGGCCAGGCGGCGCGCCATGCGGTTGAAGCCGATGTTGACTTCGCGGATCTCACCCGTCACGCCGCCTTCGTCGAGCTGGCCCGCGTCGAAGTCGCCCTCGCGCACGCGGCTGGTGGCGACCAGCAGGCGTTTGAGCGGCCGGTTGATGAGGCCGGCGATCAGTGCGGCACCGGCCAGCGAGACCGCGCCCGTGGTCAGCAGCCAGACCAGCCAGGTCCGGCTGCTGCCAGGGTTGAAGCGCTCGCGGTCCGTCTGCAGCCAGTTCGGGTCGCCATTGATCGTGAAGCCCACCCACAGGCCGGGCTCGCCATTGACGGAACTGGCCACGACGGTGCCTGCGCCCAGGCGTGACTCGAGCGCGGCGACGATGCGCCGGCTCAGCGCGTCGTCGTCCAGCGGCACGAAGCTGTCCTTGGGCTCGTGCGGCGCGATGCGCACGCGCTCCTGCTCGGCCATGGCCTTGAGCAGTGACACGCGTGCGATCGGGTCGGCGTACTGCAGCGCGGCGCGCGACAGGTTCACCAGGGCTGCGATCTGCTGCGCCGTCTGCAATGCGCGCGGCTCGAATTCGAGCTCGCGCATGGTCTTGAGCCAGGCCAGCATGCTGCCCAGCAGCAGCACCGCCAGCAGGATGAAGGTGCGCCAGAACATGTTGATCGCCAGCAGCGATCGAACCAGGCTCTTCTTCTTGGGCAGCAGTTCCAGCGGTGCTGGACTGGTGCCGTCGGTCAGATCCTGCGGATGTGTGGTTCGGCTGAACGCCACGACGCTAGCGTGCGTGGCCTCAGTTGGCGCCGTCCGGCACGAACACGTAGCCCACACCCCAGACCGTCTGGATGTAGCGCGGTGCGGCCGCATCGTGTTCCACGAGCTTGCGCAGGCGCGAGACCTGCACGTCCAGGCTGCGGTCGAAGGGCTCGAACTCTCGACCGCGCGCGAGCAGGGCCAGCTTCTCGCGCGAGAGCGGTTGGCGCGGATGCCGCACCAGGGCCTTGAGCATGGCGAACTCGCCCGTGGTGAGGGGCAGCTCTTCGCCGTTCTTGCGCAGCGTGCGCGCGCCCAGGTCGAAGGCGAACGGGCCGAAGCTCGTGACCTCGTTGTCCGTGGATGGCGCGCCGGGGGCTTCCTTGACGGGGCGGCGGCGCAGCACCGCGTGGATGCGGGCCAGCAGCTCACGCGGGTTGAACGGCTTGCCGAGGTAGTCGTCGGCGCCGACCTCCAGGCCGACAATGCGGTCGATGTCCTCGCCCTTGGCGGTCAGCATGATGATGGGCGTGCGGTCGTTGGCCGCGCGCAGGCGCCGGCAGATCGACAGGCCGTCTTCGCCGGGCATCATGAGGTCCAGCACGATGAGGTCGGCGGTCTCGCGCAGCATCAGCCGGCTCAGCGCCTTGCCGTCCTCGGCCAGGATGACTTCGAAGCCCTCTTGCACGAGGTAGCGGCGCAGCAGATCGCGGATGCGGGAGTCGTCATCCACTACCAAAATCTTGTCGGGGCGGGAAGCAGTTTGGGACATGGCGCGCTGAGAAATGTGTAACAGCGGCAATTCTGCAACGGTCGAGCCGCGATATCGACCAAAATCCCTGACGGGTACACACTGTTACACGTAAATAGGGGCACTTTTCCTTATGTATGCGATCCCAGTCGACCATGTGGTTCTGCGCGACAGCGCTTGTTTTCGGGGCTTCCCGAGGTTTTGTAAAGAAAGGTTCTCCATCCATGTCCGTGCTCCGTCCGTCTTCTCCGCTGTGGCTGGTCGCCGCTTGTCTCGCATTCGCCGCGTCGCCGGCGCGCGCCCAGGTGCTGCCGGTGCCTGAGAACGTCGTGCAGCTGTCCGCATCCGGTGTGGTGGAGGTGCCGCAGGACTTCCTGAGCCTGACGCTCAGCACCACGCGCGAGGCGCCCGATGCGGCCGCCGTGCAGACCCAGCTCAAGGCGGCCGTGGACGCGGCACTGGCCGAGGCGCGCAAGACCGCGACCCCCGGCCAGATGGAGGTGCGCAGCGGCGGCTTCAGCCTGTACCCGCGGCACAACAAGGATGGGCGCATCAGTGCCTGGCAGGGCACGGCGGAAGTCGTGCTGGAAGGGCGGGACTTTGGCCGCATCAGCAGCACG